>NZ_JAUBVJ010000074.1:0-39207 GCF_036702785.1 Microcoleus sp. AR_TQ3_B6
CGGTTCAATGATTATTAAAAGCTATAACTGGGAAAGTTATAGTCAACAAAAAGTTATGTTTCGCCGAGCTTGAATTGTTCATCAAGTGCGATGCCGGAGACTGGCTACGCGCTCGCGATTTTTCCTAACTTATTCAGCAAACCCTAGTTAGTTTTACATACTAGGTTCGGTAGAACCCTCTTTAATAATGCCAACGCCTTCGGGATAATCCCTCTCAAGCGGGCGATCAAGGGTTCGGATTGGTAGAAAGACTTGCCCTCAATTTCGCTGTTGCTGTAAGCCATAGATGTTCTGACGACTAAAAGCGGGAGGAATTTAAATGCGATCGCGCATCTTCACTTTGTACCTAATACTATACAAGCGAAGCGTAAATACAAGTAGGGTGCGCGCGCAGCAACCTACCGACAGCTATTCGTAATATTGCAATAAAAAGCCTCAGACCCGCAAGTCTGAGGACCGGACTTCCTGAAAATCGTCACTTAGCAACATTGTCGCCAACAAAAAGCACAACATACAAGAGGGTTGCAACCCAGCACGGCAGCTTTTGGCAGATAGAGATTGCTTCCTGAGTTGCCACGCGAAAGCAATTTTTAATTCAACACTTCACGAAAGCAAAACAATTCCTCTCGCCATTTACATATCTGGGTTGATAATTGTGGTTTAAGATGGGAGCCTGTCCTCGATCGCAATATAAGGAGCACCGTGAGTCCCCGTATATATTTGAGTAGGGCGGTAAATGCGGTTTGCCTCTAGCTGTTCCTTCCAGTGGGCCAACCAGCCGGCAACGCGGGCGATCGCAAAAACCGGTGTAAATAAGTCCAGGGGAATTCCCATTTTTCGGTAAACCAGACCAGAATAGAAATCTACATTTGCATAAATTCCTTTGTGACCCAAATTCTCCTCAACCACTTGTTCCAACTTGACAGCAATGTCGTAATAATCGTCGTGGCCGAAGTTCTCAAACAACTCTTCCGCTAACCTCTGAAGAATAGTTGCTCTCGGATCTTTGACCTTGTAAACTCGGTGACCGAAACCCATGATTTTGTCTTTGTTTGCAACGCACTTCTCCACAAAAGGCCGCACATTTTCTACCGAACCAATTTGCTGCAACATATCAATCACTTCTTCATTAGCTCCCCCGTGCAGCGGCCCCGCCAAAGTGCCAACTGCTGAAGCAATCACTCCGTAAGGGTCTGTCAGCGTCGAAGCTGTTACCATTGCCGAAAATGTAGAGGCATTAATTGTATGTTCAGCGTGGAGAGTCAGACAAGTGTCAAAAATGCTAGCTAACAGCGGATCGGGTTCTTGCTCGTTGAGCATATAAAGAAAGTTAGCCGAATAGTTCAAGTCATCCCTCGGCCGCACCGGGTCATTTCCCCGTCGCATTTGCTGGAACGCTGCTACCATTGTGGGAATCTTTGCTAGCAGCCGCACTACAGCTTCTCGAATGTATGCTGGGTTAGCCAGAGCTCTGCGGGAGTAGAACAAGCCCAGGGCGGCCGCTGAAGCTTGCAGGGCGTCCATTGGATGTCCTCTTTCTGGAAAGCATTTCATCATATCCCGGATGCGATATTTGATCCGGCGGTGATAGCGAATTTCATGCTCGAAAGCTTCGAGTTCTTCCTTTGTCGGAAGTACCCCCCAGATTAATAAATATGAAGTTTCCAGAAAGGAACTTTTCACTGCCAGTTCCTCGATGCTAATCCCGCGATATTCCAGCAACCCTTTTTGTCCATCGACGTAGCTAATGCTGGACAAGGTGGCGGGAACACCTTCTAAACCTGGTTTGAATTCGCCGACGACCATTGCGATACCGTTTTGTGTAAGTTCAATCTACTAAAAGTACATTAGCAGAAACCAAGATAGTGTCACAGTCTTGACAGATTATCATTTAATTGCGCTTGGGAAACCGGGTTTTTCAACACGCGGTGCCCGATCGCACCCCTGCGTATTTTGGCGGGTTTTTCCCGGTTTCGCCGTCCGAGAATGCGGGTTTAAGAGGGCTGGCGCCTCCTGTTAATGTCGGGACGGTTCGCTGTTTCTAGCGCAGCAAAAACTTGGGCGCAGTTAGCCAAAACATTTGGCTGCGGCCCACTGGGGAGCCGGTTTCCGGGAGGATTAAGCCGATGATACCTGCTTTTTTGAGAATCAGGGCATCTTGCGATCGAGCCCAAAGCAAAGTTTCTGCCCAGTGGCCTAAGTCTGGTTGGTGGCCCACCAGGGCCAAGGGTCGGCTACCTATTTCCTGCCACTGTTTGTACCACTCCAGCCAGTGCCCGATGTCTCCTGAAGGTGCCAGGGCGCCGGATTCTTCTATTTGGGAACTCAAACCCACTGTTTGCAGGATTTGGGCGGTTTGCTGCGCCCGCAGCAGGGGACTGGTGAGAATCAGGTCAAACTGAATTTCGAGTTCGTACAGTCGCTGGGCGATTTTCCGGGTTTTACGCTCGCCCTCTTTAGTCAGCGGGCGTTCTGAGTCTGTATCGTATTTTTCGGGCTCGGCTGCAATACCGTGGCGGATCAGATATAAATGCACTGTGGCAGTCCTTTTGAGAGCTGTCCGATCGAACCTAGGGTTGAAGTTTGGCGCGATCGACATCTTTTGCCTATTCTACAACTGTATTGAAATCGGGCACTGGCATCTGGTTGGCGCATCTGTAGCTATCAGGTGACATACTCCCGACGCCTATCTGATTACAGATAAGGCACGGGCTTCGCAACCAATCCGGCTATTGCTTAGGAGGCGTTGCGCTTTAAGGACTGGATGACCCTCAGCCCTGCTTCTGATGTTGATTGCTGCATTATGGTCGCGGTCGAGACTGCACCCACAGTGAGGACAGTCATGCCAACGAATATGCAGTTTTTTAGGTACTTTCTCACCACAGGTGGAGCAATCTTGTGAGGTGTTATGGGCACTTACTGGAACTACTAGCAAACCAGCATTTACGGCTTTGTTTGTCAGTATCAACAGGAAGCTTGACCACCCAGCATCCAACACAGATTTAGCCAACCTTGTACGAGCAAGTCCTTTTACGTTTAAATCTTCATGAGCGATTACGTCATATTTCGACAGCAAATGATTAGCCGTATTGAAATGGAAATCTTTTCGCTTGGGAAGCAACTTTCTTGTGTTGCTTCCCAAGTTGTTTGACAGCTTTCTGTCTACGGTTGCTTCCCTTTTTACGACGCGATACTCGTTTTTGAAGAACCCGCAAGCGCTTTTGAGCTTTCCGGTAGTGCTGAGGAATAGAAACCGTCTCACCGTCGTAAGTTGTCAAGAACTCCTTTAAACCAACATCAATTCCGGTGATTTTATCCGGATTAAAGTCTGGTTTAATTTCAGGAACGGTTTTGTCTTCTAAGGAAAGAGTCAAATAGTAACCATCAGCTTTCTTAGTGACTGATGCAGTTTTAATTTTGAATCCGCCAGGAATAGGACGATGCAAGACAACCTTAACTTTTCCGAACATCGGCAAGGCAATCTGATTACCTTGCAAACATCCTTCTTTTATCTGAGGATAGGTGAAAGTGCGATAACGATTACGCGCTTTAAACCGAGGCTTACCACTTCGTTTGCCGTTGCTATCACCCTTGAGAAATCTGTCAAACGTTACTTTGACTCGCTTGACTACATCTTGGAGGACTTGAGAATAAATTTCGCTGTACCAAGGATGGGTTTTTTTTAGTTGTGGTAGCGTCTTTTTTTGAGAGTAATAGTCTGGGTTGTCGCGCAGTTCTGGTAGATGGCAAACCAAAGGGCAAGCGTTAACAGGAGAACGGTTTTGCTCAAACCAATTACATCTATCAGCCAACCAGTAATTGTACTGAGCGCACAACATTGACAACCACTTGTCAATTTCAATGACTTGCTGTTTTGTTGGACGTAATCGGTATTGGTAAGCGGTTCTCATGGTTGCCCTCCTTGAGTCCTATGTTAGCATTATTGTGTTCGCATTGACAACACAACATGAAAAACAAAAACCTTCATATTCGACTATCCGAGAAAAGGATTAATAAACTTAGGGCTGTAGCTAGCGCTAGAGAAAAAACTATCACTCAGAGGGTAGAAGAGTGGATTGATCGTCTATCCAATACATCTATTGATTGACTTCGTACCTACGTCAATCCGCCTATCCATCCCGACGCCAATTTGAGTACAAATATAGCGCGGGGCTTCCGGCGAAGAAAGCTAATTGCAGCTAAAGGCTGGGGAAACCGTCAAATGTGTGCAACCAATAAACATGGATTTCCCGTCAGACACAGAACTCGGTGCAAAACGTTTTTTGGGTTTAGAACTGGCGACATGGTACGAGCAATTCTTCCCTCTGGGAAGTTTGCAGGCACTCACGTCGGTAGGCTGACAGACGTGAGAAAGTGGCGTTTTCGAGATGAAGACACCACTTGGTAGGGTTAGTCCAGTACGTCATAAATACTGTAAATCAATCCACCGCAACGATGGGTATATGTATTCGTTCTCCACAAATGTCCAATGAATCAGCGATTAAGGGCGTAGCGATCGCGCCCTTGTCGCTTCGCATCGTACAATGCTCGATCGGCTGCGACGATCAGTTCATTCGGCGATTTTTCGCAGCAGGGAACCATACTAGCAATTCCCATGCTCACAGTCACGATCGAGCTGACATCAGATTTCTCGTGAGGGATTGCCAAATCTCGGATTGCCTCTCGGATCGACTCAGCAACCGCCATCGCCCCTGCAGCATCCGTATTCGGCAGTAGGGCAGCGAATTCTTCGCCCCCATAGCGCACAAACAAATCGGTAGAACGTTTAACTCCGGCTGCTGCGGCTTTGGCGATTTTCACCAAACAAGTATCCCCAGCTTGATGTCCGTAGCAATCGTTATATCGCTTGAAATAATCTACATCCAACATAATCAACGAAAGCTGTTGTTGGCCCTGCATCAGTCGCTGCCATTCCGACTGCAACCGCTCATCAAAACAGCGGCGGTTTGCTACTTGTGTTAACCCATCTGTCGTAGCAATTAATCTTTCTTGTTCCGCCCGGTGTCTGAGCATCTCCTCGGCCTGCTTGCGTTCTGTAATATCAGCAAAAGTCGTCACTACTGCATAGGGTTGAGACTGATTGAGATGGAACAGCGGCTGCGAATTAATCGAAATCCAAGTCAGGGTTTTATCCGGTTTGTGAATGCCCATCACCACATTCGATTGCCCTTGTCCCGTGCGCAGGGTGAGGATTGCCGGATGCTGTTGGCCCGGGAACGGTTGGCCATCCTCCCGAACGGTTCGCCAGTCTAAATCTACGGATGTGCGCCCCATCATTTGCTCGGGGGTCAGACCGAGAATCCTTTCGGCACTCGCATTGCAGGCAGTAATTTGTCCGTCTGCTAGCTGGAGTATGACGCCTTCTGCCATGCTCGCAATCACAGAACGATACCGTGCCTCGCTTTCGAGCAATTGACTCAGGAGAATGTTTTTGGCATCAAACTCTGAAGCCAGATGCAGGCTGCTTGCCAGAAACCCAGCCATCAGTTGTAAGGTCTGGATATCCGACTCTGTAAAGCTAAAGGGTGTCGCTGAAACAACTTTTAAGACACCAACCCGATCTTTTTGATAGAACAAGGGAACAACCACCATTGACCGGAGACCAATACGCTCACAGGCAGCCCTATCCACCCGTGCATCGGTTTCTGAATCGTCGCAAAGCATGATTTGGCCGGTCGCAATACATTTTCCCGATAAACTTGTCCCTACTTTGAGCCGCAATCCAACATAGGGGGTGACGATACCGCTGGCTGCCCGATACACCAATTCATCACCTTCGAGAATTTCAATCACTGCGCCATCGCCGCGGGTCAAATCTTGAGTCCTCTCTGCAATCACGGCCATAACTGCATCGAGATTGGGATTGCGGATGGCGATTTCCTGTTGAGTAGCAATCACCACAGCCAGACGCTGGAACTCTTTTTGTAATGCTGCTTCTGCTTGCTTGCGAGCGGTGATATCCTTCATAAAGCAGTGATGCCCGATCGATCGCTCCTGCGAGTCGTAGGCTGCCAACATCACCAATTGTTTGTAAAAAATCGAGCCATCTTTTCGGATACCGCGGGCCTCAACCTCGACTCGACCCTGGGCTAGCATTTTTTGATAAGCCGCCCTCATCCTGTCGCAGTCGTCGGGATGAACTGTTTTCTGCCAATTCATACCAACCATTTCTTCAGGCTGATAACCTGCTATATTCGCGTAGGCTTGATTAACGGTGATATACCGTCCGAAAATATCCAGCCGCGAGATGCCTTCGACTGCATTAGCAAGGGCTATACTCATTTCTCTGAGTTCTGTTTCCGCCTCGACAAGATCCGTAATGTCTTGGGATGTACCGAACAACCGAATGACTTGTCCCTCTGCATTGAGTTCGGCCTGTCCTCTGGCTTCGGTATGGCGGATAGAACCATTCGGGTGCACGACTCTGAGCCGCAAGAGATAAGGCTCTCCGCGAGCGAGCGTTCGTTGAACTACCCTGTGTAGCTGTTGGGCACTTTCGGGATGGTAAAGCCGTAGGTGTTCTTCATAGGTAGGTTCGCCCAGTGCCCTGGATCGTCCCATAATCTCGAATAGTTCGGGAGACCAGGTAATTGTACCGGCGATCGCGTCAAATTCCCAGCTACCGATGCGGGCAACCCGCTGGGCTTCTGACAACCGGGTTTCACTCTTTTGCAGGGCTGTTTCTGCCTGCTGGCGGTCGGTAATATCCTTTTCGTTCACGACCAACATCGGCTTGCCTGTTACCGGGTCGTTGGTACACCGCACGTCTATCCCGTGCCAGCGAATTCCCGCCAGAGTAATCACTTGAGCGTCGGTGCTAAAGACCTCACCGGACTTAAGAACTGCCATTGCTCGCTCTCCTACCTGAGAGTCAACAAAGCGGCTCACAAAAGCATTGTCTGTCGCAAAGTCAGGCGGCTGCATATCCCCATAACAGCGCCAGGCCGCCGGGTTTTGCAGCAGCGGCACACCTTCGAGGGTGTACAGCGAAACCATCAGCGTCGTGTGTCGGAGTGCCTCTATCGACCGCAGGGTTTCCGCCTCGATTCGATCGGCGGTTTCGACTGTACCCTCCACCAGCATTGCCAAACGCCCGCTGTCAATCCTGATGCCAGAGCACCGACAGCGGACAGAAACAGGCTCACCGCCCGGGTAAAACGTCCACTGCTCACAGAAGGTTTTGCCTTGCTCAAACTG
Organism: Microcoleus sp. AR_TQ3_B6; assembly: GCF_036702785.1. Taxonomy (NCBI): domain Bacteria; kingdom Bacillati; phylum Cyanobacteriota; class Cyanophyceae; order Oscillatoriales; family Microcoleaceae; genus Microcoleus; species Microcoleus sp. AR_TQ3_B6. The sequence continues at coordinate 7,219 of NZ_JAUBVJ010000074.1, forward strand.
CTGTAGATAGCTCTGCAAGGGAATCCGAGTAGACTCTGACATATCCCTAAAGTTGCGACTTATGAGCTGCTGCTGCGTCGAAGCATTCCACAGGTACAAGGAGGCTTGGTTGGCCCACCACATTTGCCAATGCTCTATATCAAATATCCAGATCGGGTTTTGCAACAAGTCAAAGGTTTTGAGGTGGACCATACCCCCGCTCAGGGACCACGCAAACTCTGGTTGCAGGCAATGAGGATGATTGGCTGTTGGCCCGCTTTCTTTCTTAATCGCAGTTTGATTCGGTTCTGTTTCCAGAAACGGCGGTTGATTGAAAGGCTGCACCGGGCGGTGAGATTCCAGGTGCCGCATCCTCAACCCAAGCTGCACTGCAACCTGTTGCAGGATCTGAACGTCGAGAGGTTCCCACTGACGCGGACTTTGGCATTGATGAGCAATCAACAGTCCCCACAGCTTCGGAGATTGCTGCTGTTTGCTATCTAGCAAAATTGGCACAACTAAATTTGCCTGAACCTGGAGGCGATCGAGCAATTCGACATCACAACCTGGAAGATTACCGCTGTGAATATCGGAAATGCTGCTGGTTTGTCCCTGGCTGTAACGCTCTACCCAGGTGGCTTCAAAGCAACGATCGTAAATCTGTTTTCCTAGGAGTTGCGGCCACTGGGAATCAACGGATTCAGCAAATACTACGCCATGTCTATGCGGTAGGAAGCGATAAATAATTACGCGATCGGCTTGCAGCAGCACCCTGGTTTCTTCTACCGCACATTGCAAAATTGTCTCCAGAGCCCCGAACTCGTTGAGTTGAAGTGCAATTTGTGAAACTTTTTCTATGATTTTCTCTAATGACCCAGAGAAAATCTGTTTTGTAGACATCTCCATGTTTCTTTTTTTGTCAAGCAATTTTCTACTATTCTAACCCGCGAAAAATAAATATAATAATTTGTTTTACTTCGTAGCAACTGGTTGTTTTGTTGAGAAACGAAACCCACACTTTATATTGGGATAAACACTTCCTTTAACTTCTACAATTGCTTTTTTATGTGACTCAGGACACAAATTATGTTTTTCCCTCTCTCTTTTGCTTATTGTACGGAGCTTTTTTCTAAAAAGTTATCGAGATTCTCCGGACTCAACTAGAAATATTGTCATTTTTTTAACTAAATTATAGGAAAAACAAAAAATATCGGTCTCTCTTCTTATTAAAACTTAATAATTATGGCGTGGACTTTAGTAAACTAGATAAAACTAAGTTTTCCCCAAAACCTGGGGTTTTTACCAAAATACTTAGTTGTATCCCTTGACCAAAGGAAAAAAAACGGTTTCTTGGGTGTGTATGTTTAGAAAATTGGGATAACATTTATTATTGTTATATCAAATTCGTTGGCATCGGAATTATTCATCTCTCTCTTCTCTTCCTCTGCGCCCTCTGCGGTTTAATCATTCCGAAACAACCGTAAACGATATTAGTCCTAGACGGAGCAACCGGGTTTTTTAACCCCCTTTCTTCGTTCAAACCCTCAATAAAAGTAAAAAAAAACGGTTGATGACAGTTAGAGTGCGTCGATGACTGATTGTAAAGTTGAGATTTTGCCCGAAACGAGAAAAAAAACGCGGCCAAACCTCCTAGCAACCGGAGGCAGAACCCAGGCTCTTGCTGGAAGAAAGACCGCATATACAAACTACACAGTTAATGATCGTAAACAGGATTGTCTTTAGGACTAATTAAATTCATCAACTTTTGCTTGATATGAGCATCGAATACTTCCCATTTCAGCCTGGCATAATCGCTGTTCTCATTCCCGCCGGAAAGAAATCCCACGGGAATTTCAAAACCTCCTGCTTGACTCCGGCCACCGCCAAAAAAGCGTCCTTGAGCATCTTGGCCGAAGGCTTCTTTAATAAATTCGTCGGGGTCGAGAGTAAGTTTATTAGTTCGCAGCGAGCCAATTACTACTTCAATCTCCTCATCTTTGTCGTGAACAATGGCGTAAACAACGGCTGTATGTACGTTCTCCTCTGTTACTAAAAAGTCCGCCGCTTGGGGAATAGAATCCCGATCGTCATAGCGGAGGTAGCCGATGCCGGCTATCGAAAAATTGTTCTGGACGGTGCGGTGTTTGAGCGCTCGCTCGATCGCGTCCATCACCCACTTAGAACGAGACGACTGCAACACTGCATTCAGCAACTGCGGGTCGTAAAACCGGCTCAAATAAGCCGCAGCTAAAAAGTCCTCCTCCTGAGCTTGTCTGAGGGCGATCGTATCCGATCGCAAACCGTGCATCAAAGCTGTAGCGCACTTGATGTGCAGGCTGACGCTGCTGTCGAGAGCTAGCAGTCCAGCCTGTAAATACTCGGCAAAAATCGTGGCTGTAGCGCGGATTTGAGGGCGCAAATCGATAAATTCTGCGTTCATTTCCCCCTGCAAATTGTGATGGTCGATGACGGAGGCGATCGGAACTCCAGCCGCTAAAATAAACTCGGTTAAGCTACAAGTCGTCCCTTGGTTGTCGATGAAAGCGCAGCCCTGAAAAACCGACAAATCCTTAGTTTTTACCGTTTCCAGCGTCCACCGCTGCAACGGCAACCCTGTCAATTTAACTAAGGCAATATTTTCTTGGTGGCTGAGGGCGCCGGCGTAGATAATCTCGCATTGGATATCGTACTGTTCGGCGATTAATTTGTAAGCCCAAGCGCTTGAAAGTGCGTCGGGGTCTGGAAAATCTTGCAGCAAGATTAGCTGGCGAGTGCCTTTGTTCCGATCGAACATTTGGCGCAACTGTTCGACTTTGCGATCGTGCAATTCCTCGCGGACACGGCCGCGATTGTCTTCGGAACCAACTTCGGCTTTGCTGCGCCGTTTCCCAGGCGCACTCACTGCGGCTACAACCTCGCTGCTGGAATCAAATTCAACTTTCCGGTTGCCAGATACTCCATCGGAATTGATAGGGGAATGGTCTTTCATCGCTGTTAAAAATTAACAATTTAACTCTTGAGGATTTGCGCGACATTCGCTCTTAAACCCGGATTCTTTGTAGAGGCCTCGTTGTCAAAGCCAATACTTCTTAGGAGAAACCGGATTTAAGAGCGTAAATTCTATCTTTAAGTTTTTAACTCATGCAGAGAGTGTGCATTACTAGGAACGAAGCAATCTCAGAAATCAGAACCTCCGCAAAAAACCCCCGCGCTTGCGCTGACAGGGGTTTTAAAGGCCGATTACATATTTTTGCCATTCTTTGTGCATACCGCTCTTAACGTGTTTAGTCACTTCAAAATAAAGACCGCTGTGAGGTTTCCTGGGCGGATAGCGCAGCGGCATTCCCGCTTCTTTTGGCGTGCGGCTGCCTTTATTGACATTGCAGCGCACGCAGGCGGTGACGAGGTTTTCCCAAGTGTCGCCTCCTCCGCGCGATCGGGGAATCACATGATCCAGCGTCAAATCGTCCCCGGTATAACTGCAGTATTGACAAGCGTGCGCGTCCCGGTGCAAGATATTCCGGCGGGTAAGCGGAATATCCTTATAGGGAACTCGGACGTAATGCCGTAGTCGGATCACAGTTGGTAGGGGGAAATTTGGCGCAATAAATTTCCCATTGTGTTCTACCTGTTCTGCTTTTCCTTTCAGCAACAAAACTACCGCCCTTCGCCAATTGGTGATGTTAAGGGGTTCGTAGGAGGCGTTCAGCACCAGAACATTGCCCATCGTTGATTATTAAAGAGAATATTTTTCACGATGGTAACACAGGTTTCCCTTTAGGTGGGGCGGGATTGCCAAGAGCAAGGATCGCGCAAAAAACGGTGAAAAACCGCACCTTTACCCTATACCTTCGCGGCGGAGCCCCCTGTGGCTGCACCTATTTTCTGCAGTCGGTGTTTGTCAGCGAGCATTTTTCCCTGAGTTTTGGCCTAGATGAGCTCAGTGTGCGATCGCAAAAATTTGCAGAATCAATTTTATTTTTTTCCCTAAATGCCTAATCTTCCCGGCAAAAAGTAGTCTAACTTTTTAGAGTATTAGTAACCTTAAATGAAAAAGCTTATTACTGCTCATGGAATTTCGGCTCTTAAAGTCAGCTTTTAGCGCGTCAATTATTGCCCTCGTTGCTCGGATTTTAGCAAGCAGTCCCGCCTTTGCCCAAACGCCTTCATTCTTCTGCGGCGCTGCTGGCGGATACCCAGCTACAATTGCTGTCCAACAAGGCAAAAATATTCCCGTTATTCTGTGGCTAGCTGATAACTATTTCAATGAATCCGGAGAAGACGCGATTACTCGGTGCACCCGAGTCTCGGGAATTCTCAACAACTCGCAACCGCAAGGCAACTGGGAGAATATTATCACCTCAGGTGCATCTCCCAGCGGTCAACTAATTATTTGTGCAGCTAATTCTCAAGACGGTTCCTGTAGATTATTATATCAAGTACCCAAAGGACAAAATCCCGAACAAGCTCGACAAGAACTCTTAAGAAAAGTCAAAAATCCTAATGTAAGTGTTTCGCCTGTTAAGGTAAATTGATAGTCATCAGTAGGGACAGGACTGAGCCTAAGTCCTACTTGCAGAGAGTTGAAACTCTTGTAAAATACTTCGGTTGACTGATGAAAAAATTGCAGCTTTGCTTCAGCAATTCTTCTAGCCCTTCAACCTGCCTCAGCCAGACAGTGCCGTTGCTTCCAGCTACAGCAATTTGCTTTCCGTCTCCACTCCAACTGACACTAACAACATTCTCCTCAAACTCAAATTGAGCAACTTGCCGCCCCGCTAAATTCCACAGCCGCACAGTCTTGTCAATTCCCACTGTAGCAAGCCGTTCTCCGTCGGGACTAAAACTAATTGATTTCGCATCAAAATGCAAGGTTTGAAATTCCTTAACTAATGCTTTTTCTGACAGATTCCACAGCCCGACTTTGCCATTCAATGTTACTGTAGCAAAGCGATACTGGTGTTGAGCTGGACTAAAACTGATCCCAATTGCCTGAAGGGGCAGTATTTTTTTCAGCTTGCCCGACAAATTCCAAATTCGCACTGTAGATTGCCCGTCTAAAGTCGTTAAAAAATCGCCCTTTGGGCTAAAATTTACGCTTCTCACTAAGCCCTTGTGACCAGGTATTTGCACGCTAGACGGTATTAATTTTGGCAGTTTTGACAATTGCCAAATTGCAGCTTGGCTGTCTATTCCTGCGGCAGCTAACAACTTTCCTTCGGGACTAAAACTGATGCTGGTAACAGAGCCTTGAATTCCTGTTAATTGAGAAATATTTTTACCTGATAAATTCCATAGTTTAACTGTGCTGTCCCTTCCTGCGGTCGCTAAAAATTTACCGTTCGGGCTAAAGTTTACCATATTAACTGACTGCTGCAAAGCTTTCCATTCAGCAATTTTTTCCCCGGAAAAGTTCCAAATCCGAACTCGATCGTCTATTCCTGCGGTTGCTAATATTTGCCTGTTTGGGCTAAAACTGACGCTGGTAACTGCACCTTTATGAGCTTGCCAATTTATCTGGGTTGGCGGAATTGATGAGGTTGTTTTTGGCTGCGTCTCGCTAATTTTATCAAGAATTATTTGTAAGGCTAACAGCGGTCTAGTTGCCGGATATTCTTCTAGGTTATGTTTGTTTTCAACCAAGGTTTTTAATTTTTTTCCCGAGGCGATCGCTCTCAGTAAGGCTTCTGATAAAGCTTCGCTGTTTTCGGTCTTTTGAGATACCGCCAACAGTAAAGCATCGCTGCCATTTTGTTCGATTTCAATACTTGCTTGTGCGAGTCTAAACCGTTGGTAAGCGAGAGTTGAAAAGCCGATCGCCCCCACTAACGATGCTGCTAGTACCGCAGAACCGATGCCGATCCACTGTTTGGCTTTTTGTTTGGCAGAGTTAGCTTCCAGCAAAGCTTTTTCGGCATCACACACAGCTTTTTTTGTTTCTAGTGTAGCTAAATGCAGCAGTTGATTTTGGTTGCTCAAAATAACTTTCTGGCTGGCAGTCAAAAACTGAAAATCTTCGTTTCTCAAACTTTTTCCTGCCGCCCAAACTAATGCTGACTGCAAATCATCCCCTCGCAAGAGTTGGGAATCATCTTCACAGCTAGAATTTAGCCAGAGTTTGATAGCTTCCGAGTAAGGCGAGAGTTTTTCTAATTTTTCTGCAATTAACTCTTTGTTAAATACAGCTTCATAAATAGGATTAGAAATTGTTAATTTTTCCCCGTGCTTAACGATTAATCCGCTCAATCGTAGTTCCATTTGTTCGGCACTGCCATCGGGGACAATTTCAGCTTGCTCTAAAATTTGCTGATACAATCCGAGTCTCCTGACAATGCGCTGGTTTTCTTTGAAAAGCCGATCGCGAATTGTGGACAAATGTTCGGGCACATCCTGAGTTTCCCAATTCTCCACAATTTTCAAGCGCACTACCTTCTCAACCCACTCTTTAGAAGTGTTAATTCGATCTTTTTCCCTCCCTTGGTAAGGGGCGGCTGGATCTTCCCCCCCTTGGGCTGGGGGGGGTAAATTCGGCATTAATTGTGGGTTTTCCAGCAGGAGTTTGCACAGCTTTTGAGTGAGGAAGGGTTGCCCGCCCGTCCAATACAATACTTCTGTCAAAACTTCCTGAGGGCTGTCTGTCAGCTCTGCCAACCCCGCTGCTAGCGGTTGAGCTTCTGTTTCGTCAAAACCAGTTAATTCGATCGCCTTGCCAATATTAAAAGGGGTATTGCTGCTGGCATTTTGCTCGCGGCACAAATCCGTCGGCGATGCTACACCTAAGAGGGCCCAAGTTAGGCGATCGAACTCTGAATTGTTGGCGCGCTTGTTGTAGCACGATCGAATTAAGGCTAAAAAATCGTCGGCGGGAAAATCTAGGGCGAGAATGCTGTCGATTTCGTCAATAAAAATGACAATATTGCTGGAAATGTTGGGTAACAGTACGGTTTCGATGAATTCGCTCAATCTTTGAACCGGGGTTAAAAAATTGCGATCGCGCCACCAAGTCCGCACGTTGACAATATCCGACAGGTTAAAGTTATTTTCGAGAATGCGCAGCAAACCAGCATACCACTGTTCTGGAGTGACGCCGCGGTGGCCAATTTCCGAAATGTCGATCGCAGCACAAGCAATTCCTTCATTTGTCAGCCGCTGAATTGTCCGCACCTGCAAGCTAGATTTACCCATTTGCCGGGAATTCAAAACATAGCAAAATTCCCCCGCCTTCAATCTGTTATATAAATCGTCGTCTGCTTGCCGCTTCACATAATTCGGAGCGTTATTGGTGAGACTGCCGCCGACTTGATAGTAACTGGGCTTTGTGGTAAAATTCATAAAATCACAAATAACATTCGGCTGTTTAAACCGCTCATATCATTTCCGGTTACACCGGAATGATGTTGACAGTTGACAGTTGACTGTTCACTGTCAACTCTCAACTAGAATTTACTATTTCGATGCTAACGGATTTGATATCAATAGTCAAAGGAAGTCCCTCTCTAAAAGACTAAAGAATCGAGAGGTTATTATAATTTTGTATGATTAATTGTAGCACAATAAATGAATATACTTAATTAAATCTCAGCTCCAAATGGCTACAAAAATTGCTAGATGAGCATTTTTCCTTCTACCTTATACCTTTTTCCTGACATCCGTTACATCCGTTACATCCGTTACATCCGTTGAGCGAATCCGTTGCCGAACTTCCTTCTTCTTACAGCATGAAAACTGATTGGACTGGATATCACCACGACAAAGACGAGTTAAGAGCTGAAATTTGGTCTTTGCTGAAGCAGCACGCCGCATCTATTGGCGATCCGTTCGGTCATATTCCCAACTTTGTCGGTGCACAGGTGGCGGCCGAAAGATTGGCAAATTTACCAATATGGCAACAAGCAAAAACGATTAAGTGCAATCCAGATTCGCCACAAATTCCGGTGCGGATGCGGGCTTTGCAGGAGGGAAAACGCCTGTATATGGCAGTACCGCGCTTGACAAGCACGCGCTGTTTTGTTGAGTTGACTGCTGAGGATTTGCAGAGGAAAAATATATCAATTGCCGAAAGTGCGATCGCCCGCCAAGCACTCGCTTGCGGAAAATTGGTAAGTTTTGCAGAAATGGAGCCGATTGATTTAGTAATAGTCGGCTGCGTAGCTGCAGGGCCCGGCGGTGGGAGAACCGGGAAAGGTGCAGGTTTTGCGGATTTAGAATTGGCTATGTTGCAGGAATTCGGGTTAGTACAAATCGATACGCCAATTGTCACAACAGTGCATCCTTTGCAAATAGTCCCAGATTCCCGTTTACCAATGCAAGCTCACGATTGGGCGCTGAATTGGATTGTTACTGCTGAGGAGGTAATTGAGACTAATACAAGTTATCCGCGTCCAATTGGGTTAAACTGGGATAGTATACGGCCGGAACAGTTGGAACAAATTCCAATTTTGCGCAAGTTGAGAGAGAAATTAACCAATAACCAATAGCTTTCAATCAAAATCAAGGCAAAAGAGCATCTACAGCGATCGCCCCAATTTCTATTCCTTCAATAATAATCGGTATCACAGCCGATCGCCCGAAATCCAACCTTTGACTGTAATCTGGCTGCTCAAGTTCCACAAGAGGTTGAGAGTACACCTCAACCTGTTCTTCCACAAGATTCACAATCCAATAAATCGCAACTCCAGCCCGGGCATAAATCCGTTTTTTGACAGTTCGATCGCGCTGAAGCGTTGTATCTGATACTTCAATAATCAGCGCAATATCTTCAGCACCTGGATGGCGATCGAGATACTGTCGCGTATGCCCTCGAACAACCACTATATCAGGTTCGGGTTCGCTGTTGGAAAGCGCGATCGGTTCTTGAGAATCGACATACCACCCCGCAGGTAAAATATTCTCTAAAGCTGTTCTGACAAGACGAGTTGTGACTCGGTGCGGTGGATTTTTGGGGATTTTGCAAACCAGCCAACCTTCCAGCAATTCTACAGAGTCATCCGAGGTGAGAATGCCAGCTTGGATTATCGCATGATACTGCTCGATGCTCAAGCGCAAAATCAGATCGTTCGGAATTGCTGCAACACTTTCGACGGGCAGCATAACTGTATGGGCGAGTTGATTATTGTCTTATTTTACTGTTTATTTAACGAACCGCTTTCGGCGCGTTAGGCGAAGCCGCGCGTAAGCGCTAGGACGCGAAGTAAGAAAGAAGAAGAAGAGGTAGAAGGTAATTTCATAATCTATCTACTTTGCGGTGAACACGCGCCATGTAATGAAAGCAGTAAAACCTAGATAACCAAACACGGTTATCCAGTCTAGCCAATTATCGGAAGTTATCAAAAAAATAGGGTTCATGGGTATCGTTCACCTGATTATTGCTTACAGCACTTACGCACCAAATTTTACACGATCGCGCTCAAGTGCGATCGAAAATATTGTCGATACAGTTCGCACCTCGGCACGCACTCGTTGCCATGCAATTTCACCAACCCCAAACTGTCCAACTTAAATGCCTGCATTGCCTTTAATTGCACCGGAGAGTCTGCCGCTGCAATCTCTCTCATCCCCTGGGCCAACTCTGGATATTCTTCTAAATTCCACAGTTGGCGGCGCAAATGGTCGCTGTAAATTCCCGCATCGGCGATCGCAGTTTCTTTTAATTCATCCAGGGTCAAATCCGATCGCGAAATGTGATATAATGCAACTCGCACTAAATACGGATGTCCGCCGACAATTGCTGTCAATTTTTCAACTTCTGCCTCGGACCAATTCAAATTATGGCGCGCTGCTAAATCTTGTATTTGCTGAGAGTTGAATTCGGGCAAATCTACGGGCAGTCCGACGTTGAAAGGCGATTGATTGATGTTCATTGGGATGTAAACTTCGGTGGAGTGAACTACAATTAATCGCAGTTTTTTCCAGATGTCGCGCCGCTTCGATTCTTCGTGCCACGCCCGCAGCAGTCCTAAAAAGTCTTCGGCAATGTCGGGATATTGGAAAACGCGATCGATCTCGTCTAATCCTAAAATTAAAGGACTGTCGATTTGCGGTAAAATGTATTTTTCAAAGTAATCTTTGCAGTTGACTTTGCTGCCAAAAATCTCGTCCCAATAATCGTCTAATTGATTGGGTAAGTGCAACTCGCGGCCGACGTAAGCGCAAAACCACTTTAAGAATTTATCTAAGTTGGCAAATACCCCTTTATCTACTAACTGAAAAGTTAGCGGCACGGTGCAATAACCTTGACGGGCTCCGCGATCCAAAATTCTTGCCATCAAGGAAGTTTTGCCCATTTGTCTCGGCGCTTTGATTCTAATTAAGGCGCTGGGCTGCACAATAGTTTGATAGCAGCGTTCTTCGATGGGCGGGCGTTCTACATAAAATTGAGAAGCGACATCGACTTGTCCTCCCGGTAATTCCGGTTCGGCGGCGGGTAGAGGTATTTCGTCGCTGCTAATTTCTAATAGCTGTTTTTGTGTTAAATCTTCCGTTTGTTCTGTGACTGGTGCGGGTTTTTCTGCGAGTAAATTCAGAACTTCTTCGATAATAATTGGAGTGTCGGCGGTGGTTTTCCATTCCCTCTGTTTGATGCGGTACAGATAGCCCCGCAAGTCGTGATTTAGAGGCGCGTTCATGGGAAAGCCGACGCGGATGGGGAGAATTATTGGTTTTCTGTCAGGGCGGGAGTCTTGTAGTTCTTTTGCTTGCTGAACTTGATATGTTAGCAGTTCGCTTTGGTTTCCCGTTGGCGGCAACAGTAGCAGCAAATAATCGCATTCTTGGAGGAAGAAATTAATTCGATCGAACCAATTATCTCCCAATCTAATGTTATTTTCTGCTGTGAAAACTGTATGACCGATCGCGCTTAAGGCCGTTTCTAACTGTTTTCCCAACTCCCGATCGGGTTCTGCGCTGCGATAACTGACAAATATTTTAACAATTCTGCTGCTGCCTGTTTCCCCCGCAGCCGGCAAATTTTCGGGCTCGTCAAAATTTTCGGATTCCTCAAGTTTAGCCGATCGGTGGTCGCTAGTCGCCAGAGTCATCTCAAAAGCCGCGAACAACTGCCGAATTTTACTCAAATCCGCACCTTCTCTACCCTGCTTAATTTTGCTGACTGTATCGGCACCGACGCCAGACTCAGCCTCGATTTCAGTCAGAGTACCTCTAATGTTATGTCGGTCAGACCATTCTTGGAGCGCCTCGTTAAGTTTCTTTAAGCCAGAGGCAGTGAGAATGCGACCGCGATCGCGTTTTGACTTAAGCACTTCGCTTGCACTGAAAGGGAAAGGAATCTAGGAAGTTTAACGCCTTAAGTTCCTATTTTAGGCGATTTTAAGGGAGATAGTCAGCCAGCCGGAATTTAAGAAATTTTACGACCAGAGATTTTTTGGGCGATCGACTCCTCAAACTCTTTCCGGATAACGGCTTCAACTGTTGAAGATATATTAGGAGTACAAATTTTTCTTAACTCCCCAATCTCCCCCGCTAAAGACCGCTTAACTTTTTAGAGTAGATACACCAAGCAAAAAAGGAGCAGCAAAATGAGCAAAATCTTACACAGACTGGCAATGGCAGCTTTAGGAACCGCCGCGATTTCCACAATTAATACACTTAATAATTTAACAGAAGCATCAGCTACTGCGAAATTTGATGGGGCAGAAATTAATCAAGAGGGAATTGGGTCAGTTGCATTACCTAGCCCGTTCCATAAATAGTCAAATTCATTCATTTAATTAAGAAGAAATTATGAAATCTAAACTTTACTCACCTACAGCTACCGCGACAAAATCTGACTTGGTTGATGCTGAGGCGATCGATGCTTGTACTGCACTTGCGTGGGTTGAATTGGTAGCATTAGATGCCAGCGATCTCACGGGGGATGATTGGCTGGCTTTGTGCGATGATATAGATAGCGGGGAAATCTACCGCTGCTGGTTTTTGTGGCGCGATCGCGAAGTAAGCGGTAATTGGGAAGCTTACGATCCTTTGAGCGATCGCCGATTGGTTGCGAAAGGAAAAGTGTTTCTCAAAGCCGCGATCGACTCGCTCGAAGATGCTAGAAATCGGGAGAGCGCACAACTTTAATTCATCTAAGACGAATATAATTAGCGCAGATCCAACAAGAATTCGGCGAAGAGAATTCACTGCTACACACACTTTCGTGCGCCTGGGCGAGACTGGAAGAAAAAGGGGTAATAGCACCGGATTTGATATCAGCCCCGACAATCAAATATTCTCAAAGAAAATAATAAAAATTACGGCTGCGAGCCAAAGTTGACTGTATGATGCTATGTGGTTCGCCTCGAAAGCGGTTGAGAACACTCTTACCGCCGCTTTCTCGTTGCCGCCGTTAAACTCTTTCTCTTCAAACATGACTCCAAAACTGCGATGGCTGTTGCCTGCTTTAATTAGTGTTTTGTCGGTCGCCCTGCCTGCAAAAGCTGATACACTAACATCTTGGCACTTCGATGCCAGCGAAAACCAACTCAATTTAACAACAGATTCAGGAGTTCAGCCGTCCGTCCAACTAATCGCCAATCCCACCCGCTTAGTAATTGATTTACCGGGCATAGTCTTGGAATATCCCGAAACTCCTCAAAGTTACAACTCAGCTATTCAACAAATTAGAGTCGGGCAGTTTGACACCGAAACTACCAGGTTAGTGATACAATTAACTCCCGGTTATAAGTTAGACCCCCAAAAAGTCCGAGTCATTAGAGAATCTTCCACTCGCTGGTCGTTTCAGTTGCCGAATCCCGAGGAAATAGCGGGCAACGAAGTTTTGCAACCAACAGCTATTACCCAGATAGAACAAAAACCCGGTCAAGTTCCCCTAACTGTTTCTTCCGCAACTCCGAGAAATTATGCCGCGGATTTGGAGATGCGAACAGGTTACGAAATGAGCGCAATTAAGCCTCAAATCGAAAGTGCGATCGAACAGTATAGATCCCTCAGCGCCGGAATGTTTTTTCTGGATTTAGATACAGGAAACTATTTGGATATCAAGGGCGATCGAGTATTTCCGGCCGCGAGTACCATCAAATTACCAATTCTGATTGCATTTTATCAAGATGTAGACGCCGGCAAAGTGAGCCTCGACGAAACATTAGTGATGAAGTCAGACTTAGTAGCCAGCGGTTCTGGAACCATGCAAGACAGACCAGATGGCACTCGGTTTAGCATCAGAGAAACTGTAGATAAAATGATTACCATCAGCGACAATACAGCCACCAACATGATTATTGAACGTTTGGGGGGAATTGCTAAACTCAACGAGCGTTTTCGCAGTTGGGGATTAACTGATACGAGAATTCGCAATTGGCTCGGCGATTTTCAAGGAACAAATACCACAAGTTCTGTGGATATGGTAAAGTTGCTGGCGATGCTGTCTCGCGATAAATTAGTTTCTGAATCGAGTCGAGAACAGGCTTTAGAATTATTGCGGCGTACAACAACTAGAACGCTGCTTCCTTCGGGTTTGGGTGCCGGTGCAGTTATTGCTGACAAAACCGGAGATATCGGCTTTGTAGTTGGCGATGCTGGAATTATTGATATGCCGAATGGGAAGCGTTATTTAGCGGCAATCTTTGTCAAACGTCCTTACAATGACCCGATTGTCAGAGATTTTGTGCGTCGGATTTCGCGGATTGTCTACAATTATTTAGACCAGCCTGCGGCGAAAGCATCGAATTAAATTATGTTCCTCTCCTTCCCTGGCTCTGCCTGGGAATGAATACCAGGAGGCTCTGCCTCCGGTAAACTGAGACGAGAAACTAGAAACAAACAGCGAGGCAGAGCCTCTGGATCTGCGTTACCAGGCAGAGCCTGGTAACGAGAGTATGGGACTTGTGGACTCGTTGGACTCGTTCCCAGGCTCTGCCTGGGAATAAATGTCAGGAGGCTCTGCCTCCAGTAAACTAATTAGTTATGGCTTAAGGAATTTCCGGACAAGCTTGGATGCGTTTGAGAACACAAGCAACCATGTCTGCCCCAAAAAACGAGTCATTTGACCATTTATTTCTATAGCCGCCAGTCCAGTAAAAACCCATAGTAGATTCAGTATCGGGGGGGTCATACCACGACAACAGCTCACCTCCACCAAACTCACAAATACTGGGTAAATTTCCTTCAGGAGCATTCCAGCCGCAAGGAATATCCTCGCGTCTTTTGATTGTATATAGTTTGCCAGAATCGTAGTAGCTATCGGTTTCAGTTTTTTGCTCGTGCCATCCTACGCGATCGCTAAACTCTTCGCCTCTGCTTCTATCCGATTTTTTCGCACCCAAACTTTCCCAAATGCGTTTTTGTACGCTAAAGCCAAAACGACCCTGACTGTATATTGTCCAAAGTCGATCGATAATAAATAAATCTTCACAAGCTAAAGATGGAATATCTTCCTTTCTCAACCAGTTGTCAGCTCGATTAGCAGCTTGCAGCACCAGCTTGCGAGTTTGTTCGTCTGCTTTTTCCAATTCTTGACTTGCCAGTAAATATTGTAACGAGCTGTAATCTATTCCCGCCTCAGAAATTAATGAAAAAGATTGGAGTGCTTGTTCTACTTTGGTTTCGGTTTTTCGAGCAAGTAACCCATAAGCAGACCATTGGATTTGTTTGGATCGATCTTGAAGCGCTTGAATAACTACATCTAAACCCACTTCTCCATAATTTAATGCTTGAGAAAGAGCAATGATTCTAGATTCAATGTCTCCAGTGGCAAGTCGGCGCTTGACTCCTTCTATTCCGCCTAAAACAGCATCTGTAGGTGCTGCTGTATTGTTAGACCCAAGCACGGCGTCGTATTCTCTGGGTTGACTTGACATGGCGATTGTTGTCTAAAATTTTGACATCAGTTTAGCACAGGCTTATATATAAGGTGGCGATCGCAATTATCTTTAATACATAAAAAGCGAAAGCGAAGCAATCCCCGACTCTGAGATTGCTTCGCTTTCCTCGCTTTAGACAAACCAAACTACTATTCTTTGCGCTCGATGGCTACAGTCAAATGAGCCGCAACTGCCCCAACTGTAGCAAGTACAGCAGCAATTGGAAAGACTACCGAGCCTGCAACGCCGCCTACTAATCCCGCCATCAGCGGAATGTCTGCCAAAGTCCGCCCTTGCGAGTTTTTGATGACGAGGCGGCGGAGTTTTCCTTGCTGAATTAGTTCTTTAACTTTACCAATTATACTGTCGCCGCTAATCTTAAATTCTTCCACTCTGACTTTTTCCTCTGTTGCAAATTCTGAGGCGAATACATGAGTTTCAACTGTTGGGTTTGCTGAAGCTCCGGCGGCTGGTGTTTGGTCTTGCAGAATCGTTACTTGTTGTTCTAGTTGTGAGTTCATTTTGTGTAAGGGCGGGTCAAAACCAGCCGTTTAATTTCTATACTCCGATCTTCGGCGATCGCACTTGAGAACGACAGGCAAGGAAACCCTACAATCTGCATTCGTACTTTCCACCCCCGCCTTTTTACTCAAAACATTATCTCTGTCTGGTTAGATAAGGGCGGGTTTATCTATTCCTAAAGGTAGAGGAAATATCTCTGGGAAAAGCCGCCCCTACTGATTATTTATGTCGAATTAGCTCGTAAATTTCCACATAGTCTTTAGCTGGATATTTCCACGAATTATCGCAATTCATGCCTTGAATCATGAGTTTTTCAAATTCATCATGATAGTCATACCACAATCCGATCGCGCGCTCGAGGGCCGACTCTAAAGCGCGGTAGTCGCTTTGGAAAAACACGTAACCGTTGCGTTCTTCCGGGAGGTGGCGGGTGTCGTAATCTCGATCGAACACAGTATTCACCAAACCGCCAACTCCCCGCACCACAGGAACAGTCCCGTACCTCAACCCGATCATCTGAGTCAGCCCGCAGGGTTCGTAATTGCTGGGCACCACAATGATATCGCCACCCGCGTAAATTAAGTGCGACAGTTCCTCATTAAAACCTAGTTCTAAATGGCAGTCTGGATTATCATTTAAAAACTGTTTCTCGTGGTGAAAATGCGCGTTAATTCCCGCTTCCGTCGCGGAACCCAAAAGCACGAATTGCGCTCCCTTACTCAGAGAGTAATAAATTGCATGGTGGACGAGATGAACGCCTTTTTGGTCGTCCAAACGACCGATAAAGGTAATAATAGGCTTGTCAGCATCGCGCAGTAACAGCCGCTCGCGCAAAGCTTTTTTAGTTTTGGCTTTTCCTGCCAAATCATCCTGAGTGTAATGAGCCGGAAGATAGCGATCTGTCTCGGGATTCCACACATCGTAATCAATGCCGTTGAGCACCCCGCGAAACTTATTTTGATATAAGTGCAAAGTGTGACCCAAACCGTAGCCAAACTCGCCGTGGTGAGCTTCCCAAGCGTGGTGCGGCGAAACCGTGGTGACAAAGTTTGAGTAAACAATACCGCCTTTCATAAAGTTGAGAGCAAAAGGGTTAAAATTATCTCGCAGGCGAGCGTACTCAAAATAATAATCCTCTCGATTCAAACCCGTTGCTCGCAAAATATCAATTCCTCCCATGCCTTGATGTTTGAAATTGTGAATGGTATAGCAGACTCGCTGATTTTCCATCCAATTGTATTTGTAAATTTCAAACAGCATGACTGGAACCAAACCAGTTTGCCAATCGTGACAGTGAATCACCTCGGGACGCTTGTTGCTTCTTAGCAAAAATTCCAAAGCGGCTTTGCTGAAAAATGCAAACCGCATATTGTCGTCATTGCAGCCGTAATAACAGCCGCGATTAAAAAAGTTATCAACAGAGCGAGGTTCGATGAAAAAACACAACTGCCCGTGCACCCAGCCGCACAAGACATCACAGAGGATTTCGCCGCCATACCAGGGCACAGCCAGATCCCGGTAGGCCTCGTGAAGTCCCCAAATGTGGTCGTACCTCATGCAGTCGTACTTGGGTAGAATAATCTCGACACAGTGGCCGGAATTCTGTAACTCCCGACTCAATCCGTAAACTACGTCACCCAAACCCCCTGCTTTGATGACTGGGGCGCACTCCGAGGCAATTTGTACAATGTACATTTTTTTTTCTCGCTCCTGGATGAATCAAAAAGATATTTTCTTAACATGACAAAGTATATGATTTCTCGCCAAATAAGCAAGTAGGCCATTGGGAATACAGGGAGATACGCGCAACTAGCGGATGTTGGGGCATCTGAGGGCGATGGGTGATATCGTTTCCGCTTGGATCTGAATTATTTAAACCGCAGAGGAGGCAGAGGACGTATCCGTGGATTCAATCTCAAATCGATTTAATACCCCATTTGCTGGCATTTGTCAACTAAATATTTTAAAAATTTTTGCCTAATTTGCGCGAAATTTTCTCGCACGATGCTGATAACTGATTGGAACAGATCACCTGTTCGGCAGCCTAACATCAACAGGACTTACGCATTCAAGGGCGGTGTTACAAGGGTTTGAGATTCTTCGTTTCACTTGCCAATGACACAATTACCTTGAAATGCGTCCACGACTAATCAAATCAGGGATTCTATCTTGGAATTTAAACCAGTAAATGCCGTGTCCAGCATTCATCCAGAGACTCTTAAGGAGGCGCTCGCCGATGCCCGACACCTACGATAAGGAAAACAATTTAAACCAACAACTCCGACAGCTAGTTGCTGAAGCCTGTTCGCATCCGCCCAAAAGCTTGATGCGGCGGGAAAAACTCAGCGAGATAGTGAGGCTGATTGTAAAATCCGGCAAACTTTGGCAAGAAGACACGCCTCATTACAACGATGCTTTACAGCAAACTTGGGTGTATTTTTGTCGCAATGTTTGCGAAGCGAACACCGCAAACAAACCTTACGATCCCAATCTGGGCAGCGTCATTACTTGGCTGGACAAATATCTCAAGATGCGGCTGAAAGACTTTACTCTCGAACGAACGCAGGAAGAAGTTAGACGTATTTTACCATTGATTTTAGAAGACTCAGCAGAAATTAACCCGATCGATAATATCGAAAACCCGCCGACTTATTCTGACAGTCCGCTAGCCATCCTAGAAGAGACAAAAAAATGGGTGCGGGCCGATCCGGAGGGGGAATTGAGAAGCGTTCACATCAAAGAACGCCCCGATGTCACTTGCCAAATCTTAATTCTGAGGCGTCTTCCCCCGGAGACTCCCTGGAAAAACATTGCTCTTGAATTTAACTTGCCGCCCTCAACCGCCCCCAATTTTTATAAAAGAGAATGTCTGCCCCGCTTGCGAAATTTTGCCAAAAATCAAGGATATCTGGAATAGTTGACTGTTGACTGTTGACTGTTGACTGTTGACTGTTGACAGCGATTATCCACCGTCAGTCCACCGAATCATAATTTCTATCATCAAACCATATTTCACAGAGGAAAATTGCGATGAATAGCCACCTTGAAAATATCAGAGAAAAATCTATTCCCCTGCCCATTACCGCCGCAGCCCTGCGGCTGGCACAGAAGTTTTCAAATCTTGACGGAGTGACATCCCCGGAAAAAAAAGAGCAAGTTTATTTCAACACTTTAGCTGTATGTGCAGTGAAAGATTACATGGACATGATGGACATTCCCACAGACTTGAATGCCAGCGACAGTTGGAACGCGGCTATGCGCCTTTACACCGATGCAGCAGACTTGAAATTAACTCAACTAGGTCATTTGGAATGCCGACCTCTGAAGTCTGGCAAGTTTTGTTACATTCCGCTGGAAATACCGGACGATCGCATTGGTTTAGTAGCAGTTAAAATCGATATAAAGCGACAAGAAGCTACTTTGTTGGGATTTATGAAAACTGCAATGGCTGGGGATTTAGCGATTGAAAATTTGCAAAGTTTTGACAAATTTCTTCAACATTTGGATTGTCTCGAACGCAGCAGAAAAACAGTCCAACTGCGCCAGTGGCTGCACAATATTTTTGAGGCTGGTTGGCAGTCGGTAGAAGATATTTTAGTGCCACAAGAACCTTATTTAGCTTTTCGTTACAGCAGCGCAGTCGTGCGGGGCAAGATAATCAATCTGACAACAGATATCTCGGAACAATCATCAGCAACCATTGACTGTTTTCAGGAAAAACCTAATTTATGGAGGGGTGTAAGAGAACCAGCCCGATCGGTAGCTTTGCTGGTGGCGATCGCACCAACAACCGATACTGAAACTAATATTAAAGTACAGGTGCATCCCGCCGGCGGGGCAGACAGCTTGCCGATCGATCTGACTCTGAAAGTCATCGACGGCGAGGGAAAAACTGTCATGGAAGCTTGCGCCGGCAGCGGTAACGGCTACATGACTCTAGAATTTGCCGCCGATCGCGGAGAATGTTTCAGCGTTGTGGTAAAACTGAAAGAACTGTGTATTGCGGAGAATTTTGCCGCCTAAAGCGGCTCGCTTGCCATAAGTTGTTCAGCATGGAAATTGAACTGGGGCCGGCAGGATGCCCAGCCCACAAGAATTTAATCGCGCCGTGACTGTAAAATTTAGATGCGCCTGGGCTTATCAGTTGTTAGCCATGCCGAAATTAGTTGTTTTGAAGCTAGATGATAACTTGATAAAAGGGGTGCGAGTGTCTCTGGAAATCGGCGCGGAAGGAGACCGGCCTGCAGTGGAAATCCAAGGCTTCCTGCCTCCGAAACCAGAAATAGCGGCACACTACAATCGCTGGCAGTCAACTTACCGCAGTTTGGGAGATTTCCGCATTAAGCCGATCGAAATTAGCATTATGGGTTCTCGTGCGGAACAGTTGGCCAAATGCCGCTTGTTGCGGGAACAGTTAAGCCAGCAAATCAATAGCTGGCTCAACTCCGAACCGTTTCGCGAACTCAAAGAAACATTGCTCGAACAATTAATGCCGTCGGACACGATTCGATTTTTAATCAAAACTGACGAGATCGATTTGCGGCGGCTGCCTTGGTACTGTTGGGATATTTTTGAGCGCTACCCGAAAGCCGAAATTGCTTTGAGCCCTGCCACTTATAAAAAACAGGCTATCGCCAACAAAAACCAGGCTAAAGGCAGCGTAAAAATTTTAGCAATTTTGGGGAACAGTCAAAAAATTGATATAGAGCAAGATAGAATTATACTTGCAGCATTGCCCGATGCAGAAGTTACTTTTTTAGTAGAACCAAGTCGCCGCCAAATCGGCGCTCACCTTTGGGAAAAAAGCTGGGATATCTTATTTTTTGCCGGACACAGTTCCAGCGGCAGCGACGGTCAATTGGGTAAATTTTATATTAATCAAACTGAGAGTTTAACAGTAGAAGAACTGAAGCACGGTTTCAGGCTAGCGGTTTGGAGCGGCTTGCAGTTAGCCATTTTGAATTCCTGCGACGGATTGGGGATAGCGCGACAGCTTGAAGATTTGGGCATCCCGCAAACGATCGTCATGCGGGAACCGGTGTGCGATCGAGTTGCCCAAGATTTTTTAAAGTATTTTCTCGCCTATTTTTGTAGTGGGGAACCTTTGTATGTGGCAGTGCGCCTCGCGAGGCAAAGATTGGCAGAATTAGAGTCAGAAATTCCCGGCGCGGATTGGCTGCCGATAATTTGTCAACATCCGGCATCCCAGCCGCCAACTTGGCAAGAGTTGCTGCACAAAGCCGAGCCGGAAACTGTCAGCAATCCGCTATCTTTATCTCGGCTGCGCCGCTTTCAGATCGGGCTGTTGGCGATCGCAACTGCTGCGGTTTCTGTCATGGGAGCGCGATCGCTGGGCTTGCTCCAGATATGGGAATTGCAAGCTTTTGACCAACTGATGCGGCTGCGTCCTGCTGAAAGCTCAGACTCGCGTTTGCTGGTGGTGGAGGCGACGGAAACGGATATCAACAAATACGGCTTTCCGCTGCCGGATGCGACGATCGCAAAAGCAGTGGAAAAATTGGCACAGTATGGGGCGCAAACGATCGCCCTGGATATCTTCCGCGATCGCCCTTTACAACCCGGTTATGCAGCATTAGCCGTTCGCTTTCAGGGCGATCGAAATTTAATTGGTTTGTGCAGCGTCAAAGAAACCGGCAAACCCAACAAATCCGGCATCAAACCGCCGCCCGCACTGCCAAAAGAGCGCCTCGGGTTCAGCGATGTGGTGGCAGATGCCGACGGCATTCTCCGCCGCCACTTGCTGTTTATGCAGCCGCACAGCAGCGATCCTTGTACTACAGAGCACTCTTTGAGCGCGAGGGCTGCCCTCCATTACCTAGCAGCAAAAGGCATCAAACCGGAATCTCTTCCCAGAGATAAGATCGGGCTGGGCAATGCAGTTTTTGCACCGATTCACGGCAGTACAGGCGCTTATCAAAACTTGGACGATCGCGGTTTTCAAATGATGCTCAATTACCGACAACCCAAAAATTTTGTTCGCCGAGTCATGCTGGCAGAACTGTTAGAAGGAAAAGTCAAACCAAATTTGATAAAAGACCGAATTATCTTTATTGGCGTGACGGCGCCGATTTCCAATCCAGATTATTTTTTGACGCCTTACAGTGCGGGAGAATCACCTTCCCAGAAAATGCCGGGGGTATTAATTCAAGCGCAAATGTCGAGTCAAATTATCAGCGCTGTTTTGGATGGGCGCCCGCTGCTGCAAATTGCTCCTGAATGGGTCCAAAAACTGTGGATTGTGGGTTGGGCAGCAGTTGGTAGCGCGATCGCGATTGTCAGCCGACGCAGGCTGCACGTGGTGTCGGGGGCGATCGCATCTGGGGGGATTTTGTGCGGGGTTTGCTGGTTTTTGCTAATCGGGGGCTGGTGGGTGCCTTTGGTACCCTCAGCTTTGGCAATGGTAGAAGCGGGTTTAATTGCGATCGTTTTTACTTTTCGGCCGAAATGACAATATCAATTGGCAATCGTTAGATGACATCGCCAACAAATAATCTCCAGCCGTTCGAGAGATGTAGAGGTGGAGCATTTGGGCGACAATTCATGTTTCCCACCTTTGATTTTATGCCCAAATGCTTCACCCTCCCCAGACTATTCAATTAGGAATGAGAATTAAATAACTTCCACTCTTGAAAGTGGGATGGGCGTCCCGCCCGTCCAAAAAAGACGGGCGGGACGCCCATCCCACAATAACAATTAAAATTGTAAGTTATTTAATTCGCGATCCTTAGAAACTACCTTGTTATTGCGAGCGCTAGGAGCGAAAGTGTAACCGTATCTGTGAGTAGTTTGAATAAAATTCGGAACAGCCGAATCGACTTTAGCCATTTTCCTGCGAATCAGACGGATATACACGTCAACCACTTGCTCGTCTCGTGGGTCATTGCATTTCCATCCCCAAACTTTTTCGGTTAGCTGTTGGCGGCTCCAGGCTTTACCTGGATAAGTTGCCAAAAAATACAAGAGTTGAAATTCTAAGGCTGTCAAAGCTAAATTTTTCTCTTTTAATGTCACCTCCCTACTCATTAAATCGATCCCTAGTTCACCGAAGACAAGATGGCGCGGAGTGACGGTTTTTATCTCTCTCAACAAGATTTCTATTCTAACTGCCAAGTCCTCAAAACTGAACGGTTTGCCGATAAAATCATCAACACCTGCTTTTATGATTTTAATTCGCTCTTCTTCGCCTGTACCGCTGCTGAAAATCCAGACTAAAAAAACATTCTGCCGTTTCTGCATTTCTTCGCAAAGTTTAACGCCGATATTATCGGGCAAATTCCCATCTAAGATTACGAGGACTGGGGTGAATTCCTCAAAGATTTCTAAAGCTGTTTTTCCGTCTGCAGCAGATTGTACTTGAGATGTCTGATTCAGATAGCCGTCGATGAAATTACGGCCGGGGGCGTCAATCGATTTTAGATTTGAGATTTTAGATTTTAGATTGACTTGCGCGAGATAAATGCTCTTTCTTGAGGATTTTCGAAAATCGATTTGGGATTGATTCCACGGATAAATCACGTGGCGGGTACCATCACGAAATTCTTGGTCATTCTCTACAACCAGAATTTTGGAATTTTGCTCGGTAGATATCGTCATAATTTTTGGCTCTTTTGTTCGTGGTTCACACTTGAGAAAATCGAGTAAGTATGCTGTCTTTTGATTAGCCCCTCGCTCCCTTATAGGGCGTGTTTTCTTTCCCCGTAGATGGGCCGTTAGCTTGCCCCCTACTCAACCCCTACTCGCTTTAAAAAGGGGAGTAGGGGGTGGGACAATAGCGCATTAACTGGTTCGCGCGCTCTACCTAGGAACCAGTCAATCGATTTGAGATTTGAGATTTGAGATTTTAGATTGACTTGCGCGAGATAAATGCTCTTTCTTGAGGATTTTCGAAAATCGATTTGGGATTGATTCCACGGATAAATCACGTGGCGGGTACCATCAATAAATTCTTGGTCATAATTATGATGATTGTTCAATTACTAACTACTCTGTCCCTGCGAGCGATCGGAGCGAAAGTGTAACCGTATCCCCGAACAGTTTGAATAAAATTCGGAACAGCGGCATCAACTTTAGCCATTTTCCTGCGAATTTGGCCGATATGCACGTCCACCACTCGCTCTTCTGCTGCATAATTGGATTTCCACCCCCAAACTTTTTCGATTAGCTGTTGGCGGGTCCAAGCTTTATCTGAATGAGTTGCCAAAAAACACAATATTTCAAATTCTAAGGCTGTGAGCCTTAGAATTTGCTCCTTCAATCTCACCTCCCTACTTACTAAATCGATCGCTAATTGACCGAAGGCAAGCTTAGGCGGATTGACGGCTCTCGCCCGCCTCAACAAGACTTCTACTCTAACTGCCAATTCTTCAAGACTGAACGGTTTGCACATAAAATCATCGGCACCTGCTTTCATGATTTTAATTCGATCTTCTTGGGCGGTGCGGCTGCTGAGAATCGCGACTAAAACATTAGTGCGCTTCTGCATTTCTTGGCAAAGTTTATAGCCAGTAGTATCGGGCAAATTCCAATCCAAAATCACGAGGACTGGGTTGAATTCTTCAAAAATTTCGAGAGCTGTTTGGCCGTCGGCGGCAAATTGTACTTGATATGTTTGATTGAGAAAGCGGTAGATGAGAGTGCGGATAGGGTCGTCGTCCTCTACAACCAGAATTTTGGCTTTTCGATCGGCAGATATTGTCATAATTTTTGAATTTATTGTTAATGGTGCAAAGTTAGGAAAGCGAGCAAGTGTATGAAAACAGTCTTTATTGTTTAGTCCGCTAGGAGTGGACTAAAGTTTGTGCAGTAGGGGCAATCCCCCCGTAGTTGCCCCGATTTAAATCGCAGGCGTGACTTTTTTGAAGAAATTAAATCGACACATGACTTATCGCTCCTGGCGCGATCGACTTTCTGTGCAGATTTCAGCTAAAAGACTAATTTTTTCGCAGTTTTGGCAATTGTTTACAAAATTTAACCAATCATGTTTCGCCGATGAGCGTGAAAGCCGCCCAATCTCTGGGATTTGGATGCTGCTGCATTGTCTCCAGCATGGCGTTTCGCAGGGCTTGAGCTTTGTTGCCCGTTCGATCGAGATTTTGATAAAATTTCACCATCAAATCGGCTGTAGGAGCATCCGGCACCGCCCACAACGACACAATGACACTGGGCGTACCAGCCGAAATTAAAGCGCGAGACAAACCGATAACGCCGTCGCCGGTAATCCGCCCCATGCCGGTATTGCACGCGCTCAAAACTACCAAATCCGCGTTAAAGTGCAGGTTCAAAATTTCCTCAGCAGTCAGCAAACCGCTATCGGTGCGATCGGGTGCAAGGGCGATCGCGCTGCCGAGCCCGCGAAGGTTATCGAGCAATCCGTGGGTGGCAAAATGGACGATGCGGGCGTTTGGCAAGCGCTGAATTACAGCAGCTTTGGTAGCCGAATTGCCAGTCAGGGCTTGAGTTGGGAACAATTGGGCGATCGCGTTAGCTTCGGTTTCTGAATGCGGCAAAGCAGATAACTGCTGCGGGGGTTTTCCCGGTACTAGAACAACTTCGGGCATAGTCGGATTTCCTACTACTAGAATGTCCCCAGCCCCATCAGAAATCTCTTGTCGTTTTTGGCTGGTTAATTCCAGAATTTGAATCGAAGGAGCGGTCAGAATAGTATGTTTTTCAATTAAGAATTTCCCCGCACCATCTTGCAAGGCCGGAAAGGGAACGAAAAACAGTTCGCCTTGAGGAATAAAGATAATCCTGGCTTGTGGATCGGCTGGCAACAAATCGGCAATCGGTTCGATTAACAGTTGATGGAGTTTTTGCAAGCGCGGGTGATTGGTGCGACTCGATTGCACTTTGGCTGTTACATCAATTACAGGTCGGGGAATAGTCAACCCTGCGGGCCAAGAGGATTGCCAGAGCGAGAGAATGCTGTGTGTTTCATCAACAGATATGACTTGCCAAGGTTCCCAATTAGGGGCATCGTCGTGGAGTTTAACTAAATCGCCTGGGTCAATTTTTAGGGTGGGATTGAAGTCGCGATTCCTGATGCCGATCGCCTCGCGAGAGTCGGAAACCAAGTCTTTGAGCGGAGTATGTTGATAGTTGAGGTCAACTTGGCGAAATGCAATTTCGCCCGTCGGCTGAATTACCCAAATAAAAAGTTCTTCTAAAAAAGAAATCGAATATTCGACAAAAGTTGCATTTTGTGCTTTAGCAATTTGTTTAATTTGCTCGATCGTAGGCGGCTTAATATTGGGTATCGCATCTGAATTAGCA
Organism: Microcoleus sp. AR_TQ3_B6; assembly: GCF_036702785.1. NCBI lineage: Bacteria > Bacillati > Cyanobacteriota > Cyanophyceae > Oscillatoriales > Microcoleaceae > Microcoleus > Microcoleus sp. AR_TQ3_B6. The sequence goes on from NZ_JAUBVJ010000074.1 coordinate 32,829, forward strand.
AATAACCGAGCAGTCAGTAACTCCACAAAAGCCGGCGCCCGTCCGCGCTCCGACATTTCCAGGGCCTGTTCTGTTTTTGACTGGGCGATCAGGGCTTTTTCCAGGTGGCGGTAAGTTGCTGCTTGGGTTTCAAAAATAGATACTTTAAAGTTATCGTTTTTGCCCAATCTTCCTCGAAGCGATTCCCAAATTTGAATCGCATTGCGGAGGACTGTTTCAGCTTCTGTAAACTGTCCAGAGTCAAAGAAAGCCAGTCCTAAATTGTTGAGAATTGCGCCTTCTGACGCCCTTTCGCCGATCGATCGCGCGATTTGTAAACTCTGCTGGCTGTATTCGATCGCCCGCTGGTACTGCCCCAAACAGCGGTAAGCATTGCCCAAATTTCGCCAGGAAGTCGCTTGTCCAGAGCGATCGCCCATTTCCTGCTGAATATCTAAGGATTTCTGGTAGTATTCGATCGCCCGCAAATAATTCCCCAAATTACTGTAAGCATTGCCCAGAGTCACCAAGGAATTAGCTTCCGCATAGCGGTCCTTCATTTTCTGCGCCAGAATCAGGGACTCTTGAGAGTATTCGATCGCCTGTTGATTTTGCCCTAGGGCAATGTATGTACGGCCCAAAGCATTCAAGGATTTCACTTCTCTATACATAGAGGTGACTTTTCGCGCCATATCTAGAGACTGCTGCTGGCACTCAATCGCCCGCTGATATTCACCCAGGGCATGATATGCACTCCCCAAATTCCTCCATGAAGTAGCTTGTCCGGGACGGTTGCCGATTTCTAGCTGAATATTTAGGCATTGCTGGTGGCACTCAATTGCTCGCAAATATTCCCCCAAAGCATCGTAAATATTGCCTAAAGCGTTTAGAGAATCAGCTTCCCCACTACGGTTGCCAATGTCTCGCTGAATATTTATCGACTGGTGGTAACAATCAATTGCTGGCAAATATTCCCCCAGCAAACTGTAAATATTGCCTAGATTATTGAGAGAGTTTGCTTCTCCGTAGTAGTTACCAGTGCCTCTATGAATATTTGATGACTGCTGATAGTATTCGATCGCCTGTGAGTATCTTTCCAAGTATTGTTGTCGTGGCGTCGTACTCTGTGCATAATTTTTCGGCACGACATCTGAAACAACAATTTGATTACTAACAGGAGATTGAATCCCTCGGTAGATGGACAGTACCTCTGCTGCTGACAGCGCCTGTTTGTAGAGCCGAATATCCCCAATATTACCTCGAAAAATGCCCCCGAAATCGTCCGATCGCCTGCCAATAGTTAGGGGAATGCTATTGCTGAGGGAACCCTGTTGTTTTGTTGGGTTGAACTGCCAACTTACTTCCTTGCCATCGAGATACCAGCGCCCTCCATCCACTCGATCGCGATCGACAGTAACTGCAACGTGATGCCATTGATTGTCGCTGACAACAGGGAAAAACGGAAGATCTTCTTCTCGGCGGTTGTCATAATAGTTTAGCCAACTGCTGTGATCCGCCGCTATTTGAAGGTTAATTTTGCCGTTACAAAGAAAGAAACACCAGCCCAGCATAGGGCCAGAATTTTCAATTCGCTTATCGATAATCACAACAGTACCGAAATCACCCGTGCGAATCCACGCACAAATAGAAAAGTCTTCTTTGCCTACATCCAGTAAAGGAATAGCTGGGAAAGTAACACAACCTCCAGTTAGCAGCAGGCTTTCCTGCGACCCGTTTTCTAATGGTTCCACAGCACGGCAAACGCTGTCAATTAGGCGTGCCGGAGGGAGTTCGGGGCGATCGCTCGCCAAGTGGCCTGCTTTATCAAATGACCAACGGGCGATCGGCTCTGTATTGAAAGTATTGTAGACGCTTAAGATCGGGTATTTCATCGCTTAGTTGACTTAATTTTTGTGGAACAGGCATCTTGCCTGTTCCTGATGGGCGGGCTAAGAAAAAGACCACAAAAAAACTTACTCTTTATGGAACAGGCATCTGGCGTGTTACGGTGGTGAAACTATCCCGTGCAAGCGCACAAACGGATGCTGCAATAAAGCCTCCCAGTCAGCCTCCAAAGTCGCCAGAGAAGATATTTTCTCAAATCCAGATAGCTCTGCTAGCGCTTCATACCGCAAGTCATTTTCAGCATAAATTAGCAGCCTCTCCTCTAAAGTAGCTGTCTGTAATTGGCTCAACAGTTTGCCGCTCAGTGCAACTAATTCTGTGAGAGTTTCGTACCACAAACCCTGTTTAGCAAGCAGAAAAACGCGCTCCCTTAGAGATGCTGTTTCTAGCTGAGCCAAAATTTCTGGTTTCATTGCCACCCGCTCAACCCACCCCTGGCGGGAGATATTCCCGCAGAAAAAGCACCACTGATACTTCTTGCCAGTTTCCAGAGGAGGGGAATTTTGCGGCAAGGGAAAACTCACAATTCCCGCTGCTTTTTCTAGCTCAAAAATTGTTCGGAAAACTACCTCTTGCTGTTCGTCCCGCAGCACAAACTCAAAGGGAATATCATCGGGCAATGAAGCCGGCAAGTACAGCCAAAAAGTTGGATGTGCGATCGCTGTCAACCCTAAATTTGTAGCCGGAATCAAAGCTAAAAAGTTGTGAGGATAATCGCGGCTGCCTGCGTCGGTGCGATCGCCCGGTGCACCGCGCGGGGGCGGCTCGTATGCGAGTACCTGTGGCAGCAAATTGGGTTCCCCCGATGATGAATCAGCGAGCATCGCTGCCAATCCAGGTTGAACCATTGTTAAAGCAACCAACACATTAAGCGCCGCCTGCTGTAGAAGCAGTTTTGTTACATTCATAAAATATCCGCCAAGTAGAGGTGTGAAATCTCAGTTCGATCCAACTGCACCTTGAAAATAATCTTGCCAGATTTTTTATGCTAGCGTCTATAGTTTCGCGTAATTTTTTTAGTATATTTGCCCAATAAAATTCCGCGCTCTGCTCCAGCAACCTCTACTTTAAAAATGAAACAACTCAACCCAAACCCATAGCATCATTTTCACATACTAATAATTTACCTTTCCCCTCGTAAAACCAAACATAACCCTCTCCGCCGCCTTTGCCAAAATGACCTAATTTTCGATAATCTTCTTCAATCCCCTTAGTAAATCCTTTTACTAAATCGCAATCAGCTATCAAAATTTCACCTTGTTTGAGTTCGACAATCTTAGCCGGTGAACTTGTAGCTGCTACAACTGTAGCTTTTTGCTCGCGCAAAGCTTTAACAGCAATTCTCCACCTACCGTCAGTAGAACCAGCTACTTGTCGGAATTTCAGTTTTTTAGCACCGATAACTACATTGTCAGAACAAAACTGAAATATACCGTCAATCGATTTTAGATTTGAGATTTTAGATTTTAGATTGACCCCCACGGATAAATGCGGGGGCTTGAGGATTTTCGATTGTCGATTTGGGATTGATTCCACGGATAAATCACGTGGCGGGTACCACCTTTGAAATTCTTGGTCATCAAATTCCCACTGCTGGGCATCCAAAAGCTCGATCGGCGTATAATGCAGGAAATGCCCTTTTTGTCTCGGTTCCAGTTTCACCGTACCAGTCCCTTGATATACGGGAGCGTTGTAGTCCATTTCCGTTGTCAAAGATACCCACATATCTTTCAAACGGTTATCCGTTTTATAAACACCGAAAGTCAATTTTCCCATACACCAATGCAGCGCGCCTTTTTGAATAATCACTCCCGAATTGTTCAAATTAATTTCTACTTGCTGAACAAACGGAATATTCTTAGTGGGATGGTAAAACTTATTGGTTTCAGGATTGATGTTATTTTGGATATACCACAAATCCGTTGGTTCCAAAACCTTGATTTCGTAATTCATAATTTACCTCGCCTATTCACGTGAAATGTGTTAAACATTTTACCCGGGATTGGCAGCTTCCGCCGTCCGGGACTTATATCAATTCCGGTTAGATCGGAATGATTAAACCACAGAGGGCACAGAGGACACAGAGAAAGAGAAGAGAGAGATAATAATTCCGATGTTAACGGATTTGATATTATGTGAAATTTATCTTTTGCCGACATCATCTGCTACTGTTAAATTATCTAGCTATCTTAGCAATAGCAGACACGGTTCCTCCACAATTCTTGAGAAAAATTTATGCCTGCGATCGCACAATCTCCCAATTTACCGATTTTACAAGAAATCAACTCAGGATTGCCCAATATTTGCGGCTCCGAAGCAGAAATTAATGCCGCAGCCAATAGCAACGAACCAGTCTTTCTACCTACCACAAATCTGCGCCTCGAAAACATTCAAGCCGGATTTGCCTGCGCCCTCCACATGCACCAACCCACAATTCCAGCAGGTGCAAACGGCGAACTAATCAGCAATCTCCAGCATATGTTTGAACATCCCAACCAAGGAGACAATCACAACGCCGGAGTCTTTGCTTGGTGCTATTCCCGCATGGGAGAATTCATCCCCCAACTGATTGCCGAAGGCTGCAACCCGCGAATTATGCTCGACTATTCGGGCAATTTATTGTGGGGATTGCGCCAAATGGGACGCGACGATATCTTCGACAATCTCAAGCGAATTACTTGCGATCCTCAATATCAACCTCACGTAGAATGGCTGGGGACAATGTGGAGTCACGCCGTCATTCCCTCAACTCCCATTCCCGACATCAAACTTCAGATTCAAGCATGGCAACATCATTTTGCCGCCATTTTTGGCATAGATGCCCTCAAGCGCGTCAAGGGTTTTTCGCCCCCAGAAATGCACTTTCCCAATCACCCAGATACACTTTACGAATACATCAAAGCTTTGAAAGAATGCGGCTATCGCTGGCTGATGGTGCAGGAACATTCAGTAGAAAATCCCGACGGTTCGGGATTGTCGCAAGACCAAAAATATATTCCCAACCGTTTAGTAGCCCGCAATTCTAGCGGCGAAACAATCAGCATCACGGCTTTGATTAAAACCCAAGGTTCAGATACGAAATTGGTCGGTCAAATGCAGCCTTATTACGAAGCCAAAGGACGCAATAAACAGCAAATTGGCAAGGTCACAGTTCCTTCTTTAGTTACTCAAATTGCCGACGGCGAAAATGGCGGCGTCATGATGAATGAATTTCCCAGCGCCTTTGTCAAAGCTTGGCACGAAAACCGCGAACAAGGCGGCGGAAAATCCGGTGTTGTTGGTTTAAACGGCACTGAATATTTGGAGATAATTGAAGCGGCGGGGGTTAATCCGGATGATTATCCGATTTGTCAGGGGATTAACCAGCACAAAATCTGGCACCTAGTCGATCCTGATAGTGCGACGCCGGAAAAAGTGGAAAGTGCGATCGCCCAACTCAAGCAAACAGACCATAATTTTCACATGGATGGTGCTTCTTGGACTAATGATTTGAGTTGGGTGAAAGGCTACGAAAATGTCTTGGAACCGATGAATCTACTCAGCGCTGCATTTCACAAAAAATACGATCCGCTGGTCCAGCAAGATGGGACCGTTACCAAGCAGTTTGAATACCAGCAAGCTTTGCTTTACAACTTGCTGCTACAAACAAGCTGTTTCCGCTATTGGGGACAGGGAACTTGGACTGATTACGCGCGCGAACTTTACAACCGCGGCGCTGCTTTAATGAAATAGGAAAAGTTGGTAATTGCGGGCAAATAGCTTGGATCAATTATTAGCGTTCGTATTTATGCAGGAACACTATATATAGTGTGCCTGCATAAGTCCTGTATAGAGTGGGGCTAGCAAGATGCACACCCCACTAGATAACGCGAGTTTCGTTAAACCTTGGTCAGGAGTTCGTAAATAGCTGTTTTTGTTTTCGTCGATTTGACGACTCCAGCATCCTGAATATATTGCAAGAGGCCTAGGGCTTCTTCAAGTTTGTTGGTAGCATCCATGACGACGGGATGGCGAGACACCTTGAGGTCTTTGATCAAGGTAGAGATAGGCTTGTCTATGCAAAGAGACAGTTGTTGGTAGTTGGATTGCTGTTTCGTCATATCTTTTAGACTTTTGAATCAGTACATCTATAGCTTTGCACTCCCATAGCTGGTCGCTTCCAAACAAAGGTTAGGAAGTTTGTTAGGATTATCTGTTAGGGACTCGATCGTGTGGTAATGATGGTACGCACTCCAGATTCATCCGAAGACTTATTTGCCGAAGCCGCAACTAATTGGGCTCTGCAAAAGTTATACAAAGACTTAGCCGTTGCCAAGCGAGAGTTTGCGCCTCACATGAGACGGGGACTCACAGAGGCAGAAAAAACACATCTGCGTGGATTACTTTGTGGTTATAGTCCTGCTGAAATGGCTGAAAAGCAGAAGTGTTGAAAGTGAATAAATAAGTAATAAAACTAGCCCCAAATATGTTAAAGTTGGGCTAAAGATGAAAATGT
>NZ_JAUBVJ010000075.1:0-14456 GCF_036702785.1 Microcoleus sp. AR_TQ3_B6
ATTCAGTTTTTCGACCCGCCCGTTAACAGTCAACAGTCAACAGTCAACAATAATTCCGGTGCAACCGGAATTGATATTAAGCATTGGAGAGAATACAAAGAACCCCGACTTCTTCGATGAAGTCGGGGTTCTAAAATAAGAGTATTTCACCACGTTGTCTAATGTTGAGGAGTTTGGTGCAAGGAAACCTCTAAAACTTCTATCTGCTGGTTGAGAGTAGCAGATCGCTTCTGAGCATATTTGTCGTGCAGAAAAATACTTAAGCCTACGCCCACTGGCAACACAAAATAGATAAATCCCAGCAACATCTGAGCAATTTCTTCTTGCGCTGCTGCATCGAATTGAGGCACAGCAGTAGGTTGACTTGTCGTGCTGTTGACTGCCTGCAGATTAGATTGCTCGATCGCCTGTGCTTTTACTTGCGGTTGAGCTTCCTGGGCGATCGCCCCAGAAGCAGTTCCCAAGCATCCAGCCACTGCCACACATACTGTCAGAAAACTAAAAAGTCTTGATTTAACCTTTAATCCGTTGTTCATGGCACTGGTTGAGTGGCGATCGCCTTGCTGAGTTTCTCTTTCGGTTAAGCTTACAAGCATTTTTACTTACCTGTTATTAAATTTAATTTAATTTCTGTATTCAAATATACTGTTTTTTTTATTTTAACGCAATAAGTATTTATTACTAAAATTAGGTAAAAATGCAGTATCTGCATTAATTCCATGCCCCAATGGGGGTTTTGAGCACAAACAGTAACTTTGTATACAATTTTTCCTCTGGACATCCACTTGAATGGGAACGCAACATAAAAGCGCGATAGTAAATAAACCGTTACCCCAAACAGTGAGAAAGTCAACTCGAAATTAATAATCTGTATTATTTATGAGGACAAGTTATATATGCTTCAAGGGCTTTTATCGTTCAGAGGACCTTTTCGGATTCTGAACCTGAGTTGGTTTGCTTTTTTCTTAACTTTTGTAGTTTGGTTCAACTACGCACCCTTCAGCACAACGGTGCAGCACGATTTGGGACTGACAGTTGGGCAAGCCCGAATCATCAGTCTGTGCAACCTAGCTTTCACAATTCCTGCACGTATTATTATCGGGATGTTGCTCGATCGCTTCGGACCTCGCATCACCTTCTCTTCACTCCTGGTGTATGCAGCATTTCCGACTCTGGCATTCGCCTTTGCCCAAAACTTTAATCAGTTGGTTTTGAGCCGTTTGGCAATGGGAATTGTCGGCGCTGGATTCGTAGTTGGCATTCGCTTAGTTGCCGAATGGTTTCCCCCAAAAGATATCGGCTTCGCTCAAGGTATCTATGGAGGCTGGGGCAACTTTGGCTCTTTTGCCGCAGAAGCAGCGTTACCGGCGATCGCGGCAGGAACAGCTTTTCTCTCAGTCGGACACACAAATTGGCGGCTGGCGATCGCCCTTACTGGAATTGCCACAGCAGTTTTCGGAGTCATTTTTTACTGCAACGTCCAAGACACTCCACCCGGCAAAGTCTATCAGCGCCCGGCCCGCAACGGCGCAATGGAAGTCACCAGCGCCAAAAGCTTTTGGGCACTGTCGATAGCCAATATTCCTCTATTTGGTGCCTTAGCTTTGATTGTGTGGCGCTTGCAGAAAGCAAATTTTCTGACTGCAAATGTGATGTACGCTATTTGGATTAGTTTGACAGCACTGTATTTAATTCAGGCTTACAAAGCCTGGGAAGTTAACCGAGAAGTTGTCACCGGTCACAAACATTACCCACCTCAAGAACGCTATCAAATCAGTCAAGTATTCATATTAGAACTAGCTTATGCAGTCAGCTTTGGTTCAGAGCTCGCTGTGGTTTCCATGTTACCGGAATTTTTTGAACACACCTTCAATCTAAATCATGCGATCGCCGGGCCCATGGCTGCTACCTATCCCCTGATGAACTTGGTCAGCCGTCCAGCCGGAGGCTTAATTTCTGACAAAATCGGCAGCCGCAAGTGGACGCTGACAGTCACGATCGGCGGAGTGGGATTGGGGTATTTAATTATGAGCCAAATTACGGCAAGCTGGTATTTAGCAATTGTGATTGTCGTGACCATGTTATGTGCCTTCTTTGTCTTCGCCGCAGCAGGCGCAACTTTTGGCATCGCCTCCTTAATTAAACGAGAAGTAACTGGTCAAATTGCCGGCAATATCGGTGCTTACGGCAGTGTCGGCTCTGTAATTTACGCCACCCTTTATAGCTTTCTGCCCCGAACAGTTGCAGCCAACCGCAGCTTCTTTGAGGTACTCGGAACTGCTGCTGTAGTTGTCTGCTTCCTTTGTGTTTTTATCCTGAAGGAACCGAAGGTTATTGAAAGCAAAGATTTGGCAGAAAAAGCTATGCTGGTCGGCCACTAAATCGCAAATCACGTTTTATAGCCTTTCGAGCGTAACATGAGGTACTATCTGGCATAGGGCACGCGGGCATAGGGCATACTTCACCACGCTTGAGAACCGCTATAAGTAGAACAACTTAAAACAACAGAACACCCAGAAGCCTGACTTCTTTATTGAAGAAGTCGGGCTTTAAGATCCGCAGCAGTTTATTTATCACTTTTGTGTGCTGGACGCAAAAACCCGGTTTCTTCACGTAATTTGGTCATATACGCTCCAACGTGACAGCGAGAAACCGTGTTTTTTTTGGTAGCCTGCCTCCAGGACTGACCAAGAATTTCTTAATGGTACAAGCCCCCGGATTTATCCGTGGAATCAATCCAAAATCTAAAATCTAAAATCCTCAAGAAAGAGCATTTATCCGTGGGACCAATCTAAAATCTCAAATCTAAAATCTAAAATCGATTGACTTTTGTCACTTACTGCGGCAAAGAAACTGCCCCAACGTATTGAGAATTAGCGCGCACATAACAGCCTTGTCTTGTCAGCAACCAGGGTTGACCGTTCGCCATCGTAATCGCATTTACTCCCCTGAGTTCAGCAGCAACTGTATCTCTATCCGCGCGGTAAACTCGTTGAATTGCTCCGTTTGGCGTCTGGGGGCAGTTGAGCTCTCCATCTGGCGAGGTGACAAGCGAATTTCAAAGGTGGTACCCGCCACGTGATTTATCCGTGGAATCAATCCCAAATCGATTTTCGAAAATCCTCAAGAAAGAGCATTTATCTCGCGCAAGTCAATCTAAAATCTCAAATCTAAAATCTAAAATCGATTGACTCGCCAAGTAGGCCAAGTTCCAGAACCAGCAGTTTCAGTCAACCAAGTATTAGCATTGCTAGAAGTATAGTCGCCGCTTGCATTAGGACGCGGTAAAGGTTCGACTAAATTTACTTTAAATGTTTTACCAAGAGAAGGATAATTTTCTCCTGCTTTCACTTTCCAAGTAACTTTGGGTCCCAATTTGCTGCTCCTTCCAACTTGACGCCTGACAATGGTAATATCTCCAGAACAAACAATTTTTCTGCCAGGGCCGATCGCACGGTCTTGGAAAGTTCCATTGTAATAGTAAGAGCCGACTGTTCCTTCGGAACGGGTAATTTGAATATTCCCCAAAAAAATCCTATCGCCTACTTGAGTAAAATAAAAGCCCCTGCGATTGTTCCCTTTTTCTGATAGGTTTAAAGTAGTTTTACAGTTGGGATTAACATAAGTCGTAGCGCTAGCAGCAGCGCAGCAAATTAATGACACAACTCCTGTGGATAACCAAATGTCAAGTTTTTTCACCGCTACACCTTGTATGAATCTCTACTTTATTTATAGCTGTTGGGGAAAATACTTGAGCAGTCGCTCAAATGAGTGTCACTCATTTGAGCGACATTTTAACGACCTACGGGGAATCTCCCATGATTGCGACTACAAATTCGGCAACCACGGGGGATTGGCACTACTGCGCAATTCCTGAACATCAACTCTGTATAACTTCACCCTACTTCAGCTCCCTTCAACTCTCTTCACTTGTATGTACCTGCATCACTGGGCTTGCACGCTTCAACTTGTGGCTCATTGCAGGTTCCAATAATTAGCAGCAGAATAAATTTATATAGGTAAGTAAAGGAGTTGCAATCGCCACTAAATACTGCGAATTTTACAGCTATTCCAGCACGGCCAAGGCGTTTTGTAAACAAAAGTAACAGTTCCGGAAACGCGGTTTCTCTGACTGAAGTTAGGATTCTCTGGCTTTAAAAGCTAGAATGAGCGGGGCTTGTGGGAAGGGCAGCAGCTTTACAAACGCGATTTAAAGTACGAAGAAACATCGTTTTTACCAGGAAAATAAATCATGGGTTACGGTCAATTAGAAGTTATATTAAAGATGGCTCAAACAATTCATCCTCAAATTGAGAGCGATCGACACTTTGAAATAGACCTGGAAAAATTGCGCCAACTGCCAGCAGGAACATTAGGGCGCGAAGTGGCGCGGTTTCTAGACGAACATGGCTTTGAGCCGATCGCATCGGGAGACTGGATTCAGGGAAACCACTACGTTTGACCAATTCTGACGGGTCTTTCGGCTTCAACAGAAGATGAATTTGTACTTCAAGCGTTTACTCGCGCTCAAGTATTTCATTCTTCCTGTGCGATTTTAGTGTTGGTTGGAGCGATCGGCGGCAAATGCGCGATCGGACAAATTATCAAAAGCTTAAAACAGGGAAAATTCGCCGCTAGTTAAGTGATCTCGTTTCCGGTGGGGTGGGAATAATAAAGTCAAGGTCAATCATTCCACATTCCCCCACGGACTACGGACTACTTCGCACTCCCAATCATGTCGATCGTGCAATAGGGATTCATAGGACAGGGACGTTGCATTTGATTGGGAGACTCCTCGATCTGAAGTTAGAGAAAAAGTCGGAATTCTACCCTTAATGGATTAGCTCTTAACTCATTACGTCTTTACCTCATTATTGCAAAAATATGCAAAGCACAAGTTACGAATCGGAAATTAGCCTGAGTCCGAGGGAAAGAGCGATCGCGCAATTAGTAGCCCAAGGCCTGCCCAACAAATGTATTGCCAAAAATTTAAATATCAGTCACTGGACGGTTGCTACTTACGTGAAGCGGATTTTTCTCAAACTCGGTGTTTCTTCCAGAACTGCGATGATTGCGATGCTGATCCAAGAAAATTTGCTCTGGGACTGATAAATAAGTAGGGTGCGTCAGCTAGCTTTAATTCTCTGGTAATCCAGAAACTCTAGGCACCGCGCACCCTAGAAAAACCTATCCCGAGACAAATTAAAACCAGGTTTACCTGTAAAACCTGGTTTTAATTTGCAATGTTTAAAACCTTCTATGCCAAGGCAAAAGAACGAGAAGAATTTCTCAGAAAACTCAGCAATTCACGATTCACTGTTTGGGGCGCTTCCTGCTGAATCCAGTGACCGCAGTTAGGAACTAATTTCAACTTAAACGGAGCCGTAATTAATCGGTCTAAACCTTCTACAAGTTTGTGGCTCAAAAACGCATCTTCTTCTCCCCAAAGCACCAAAGTAGGCACTGTCACCGGTTCTAATTTCTGTCCCCAATTCCAAAAACGCTGGGGGTGAAACATCTGCTGGTAATAATTCATTGCCGCCGCTAACACTCCCGGCTTTTCTAAAGCAGCCTGATAAATCTTAGTTTCTTCAGCGCTAAAAGCTCCTTTGCGAACAGCTTGTCCCTGTAAAATACTTTGTACAAAATCTTTCAAATTTTGCCGGATCAACCATTCGGGGATGCCGGGAACCTGAAAAGCCAAAATGTGCCAACTGCGGCGGATTTGATCTAAATTGCTCGCCATTTCCTGTAGGAATCGCTGCGGGTGGGGAGCGTTTAAAATTGCCAAGCGATTGAGTGTTTCGGGAAATTTTTGAGCTATGTGCCACGCGATCGCACCTCCGCAATCGTGACCGACAATGTGAGCTTTTGTATAGCCCAAGCTCGCAATCAAACCGCGAATATCGGCGCTCAGCGTATCTAAATCGTAGCCGCTTGCCGGCTTGTCGGAATCGTTGTAGCCCCGCAAATCCGGCACCACTACCTTGAAATGACGCGCTAAAGCAGGGATTTGATGGCGCCAAGAATACCAAAACTCTGGAAACCCGTGCAGGAGGAGAACGAGCTCGCCTTCTCCTTGAGAAACGCAGTGCAGGCGGATGTTGTTGGTTTGGACAAAAAGGTGTTGCTGTTCGGAATCTAAAGAATACATAGTTGGAAAGTTAGACTTATTTTCGGGAAGTACAGAACCCGCCCACTGGTAGCAGGCTGAAACGATCCCGTGGTGTTAATTTTTGTACTTTTATTGTAGCTGCTTTTTGCTCCCCGCCGCTGCAATCTAATGAAACTTAAAACTTGTAGGGTTTTGGGGTGTCCTGTTTTTTAGGTGTAACTACTGAGATCGAGTTTATCACCTTAAATCTGTTGTTTTAACAGCGGCGCAGGCGATTCAATAATAGCACAATTTCGTCTGTTGCCGATCGCATTGAGGCAGCCGATAGGCCAGATTGATTGACGATAATGCTAAACACCAGCGGCTCGTAATCCGGAACTTCGATATATCCCGACAGTGCCGAAACTCCGCTCAAAGTTCCTGTTTTAGCTTGCAAAATTACGCGGTTTGGTGTACTATTTAAGCGATTTTTCAAAGTGCCGCTCTCGCCAGCGATCGGCAGTGACTGGCGGTAAATAGATGCAGCAGGTGAATTGGCCATGAATCTCAAAGTTTGCACCAAGGCTTCTGGACTAATTAAATTGTGCCGAGACAAGCCCGAACCGTCGGCTAATATGTAGCTGTTTGGATTTACTCCTAATTGAGTTAAAGCTGTTTTTAACTCTTTTAAACCGATTTCATCTGTATCCTCTTGCTGCTGGGGCATCTTGTCTGTAACTTTCCCCAACAATCTCAATAAAACTTCTGCATAAAGATTGTTGCTTTCCCGATTAGTTTCTCTCACCAATTCCGCCAGCGGCGGCGATTCAACGGTCGCTAATTCTTGATTAAAATTGCCAGAAACAGATGCAACTAAAGCCTGTTTAACAGGAATTCCCTCAGCCGCCAGAACTTGCTGAAAATGCTGCAAAAAATTATTAGCAGGGTTGACAACGGCGACATAAGCTGATTCAGGTTCGGCACCAACTTTCAACTGTCCGCTAACTCGAATTGCAGGTCGATCGAACTCCCTGCCAACTTCAATAAACTCGGCTTCGTTTTGGGCGACGGTAACAGAATTGTTCTGAATTTGCCACTGATTTGCCAGCTTTGGTTCGGCAAAAGTAACTTTCAGAGTTTGGCCGAGCTCCTGCGGGGACAAGAGAAGTTCGATCGCGTTTTGATTAAAAATTAAACTGTTAATCGGGGCTCCGTAGCCGGCTTGCGCGTCTTCCCATTCCCAATTCGGATTGACTGCACTGCCTTGAAAATAGCTGTCATCGCCAATCAACTCGTTTACTCGATCGACTCCCCGGCGTTTCAACTGCTGCGCCAAGGATTTCAACTGAGCCTCAGCAATGCTCGGATCTCCCCTGCCGGCAACGTACAAACTCCCATTTTCGCCGCTGTAAACCGATGTCTTAATCCGAAAATCTGCACCGAGTTTATGCAAAGCAGCGGCTGTGGTTAGCAGCTTGACATTTGATGCAGGAATAAAATATTTTTGGGCGTCGCGGCTGTAGAGAGTGGCAGTAGAAGATAGAGGTTGAATTAAAATGCCCCAGCGCGATCGGCTAAATTCGGGACGGTTGGCGATCGCATCTACTTGTGCCCCCAATTCTCCAGGGCAAATATCCCCAGCAACCGCCGGCGTTTGAGCAGCAACCGCCGACGGACGCCCCAGCACTAGCACTAATAAACTAAGCGCAATTCCTTGGATTCTCAAAGTGCAAGTTCCTTAACAATAACTATTAAAATTAAATGCGCGACAGCTTGGAAGTTTCACCGAATCAAGTCAATACTAATAATAATAACGCCCATGAATTCTCTGATTGAACAGCGCTTCTACAGGTTTTCCCCCTTTGAGGTGCTGTTCCACAATCAAGGGTACATCACTCGGTTTAACTCGACAATACCAAATGTTTTCTGGGGTAACTAGCACAGTCGGGCCAATGGTGCACTGTCCCAGACAACTACAGGCCTCCACTTTCACCCCTGCAACTTGTTGGGCTTCAAAAGCAGCTAGCACTGCTGCAGAACCATTTTTCAGGCAAGATTGATACTGGCAAACCGCTACACAGCGCGCTTCTGGTTGGGAGTCTGGTTCTCGGGCTGGAGATTCTGGCATCGGTAAGGATTTATCCGCTCTTTAAGATATTTTAACAATCTTGTCCGGACGATCGCCAGCCGGAGTCCGGCAAACGACAGAATTTTATAGTGCGATCGAAAAAAACAGCAAAATTCTGGCATTCAAACTTTTTCCTTGTTTCTACCTTCTAACGAATCCCTTCAGCAGAGCTGCCTTTCTTGGGCCTGTGTCACGCTTTCCCTATATGATCGATTGAGAGCAACAACTAAATCAACCGCTAATCATGCCAAAAACAGTAGCCGATGTAATGAGCCGCGAGCCGATTTTGGCGCGACCCGAAATGCCCTTGAACGAAGCGATTAAAATTTTAGCCGATAAACGCATTAGCGGTCTTCCCGTCGTAGATGAGAATGACTTGTTGGTAGGAGTCATCTCCGAAACCGACTTGATGTGGCGGGAAACCGGCGTAACTCCGCCCGCTTATATCATGGTGCTCGACAGCGTGATTTATTTGGAAAATCCATCTCGTTACGAGCGAGAACTCCACAAGGCTTTAGGACAAACAGTAGGAGAAGCGATGAGTAAAGAGCCAGTTACCATCGGGCCCGACAAATCTGTCCAAGAAGCTGCCAAACTGATGCACGATCGCAGCATCCACCGATTGCCGGTGGTTGATAATGCAGGCAAAGTAATCGGCATCCTCACTAGGGGAGATATTATCCGATGGATGGCTGCCCAATCTTAAATTAACTGTTGCAGTTCCAGGACTGTATCAGAAAATGAGCCGTGAAGCGAAGCTATCCCGTAGGGAATCGCTCTTTCAATCTCCCTGACTTTTGGCAATTACCAAATCTAAAATCTAAAATCTAAAATCTAAAATCCGATGAGCATTACCCCTGAGTCCGTCGAACAATTGCTGAATTCCGAGGATTTTGGCGAAAGGCTGCGAGCAGTCAACCAACTGCGACAACTAGAACCCGCGATCGCCTATAAACTGATTCAAATTGCCATCAACGACAAAAACGTCCGGGTTCGCTACGCAGCAGTCAGCCAAGTATCAACCCTCGGTACGGAGAATCTGCCGAACGCTTTAGAGGTACTGCGACACAGCTTGCACAACGACCCCGAACCCGACGTGCAAGCTGCTGCTGCTGATGCTTTGGGCGCCTTGAAATTAACCGATGCTTTAGAAGATTTACAGCAAGTTTACAACACTACCTCTGAATGGCTGGTGGAAATGAGCATCGTTGCTGCTTTGGGAGAAATGGGAGATCCGAAAGCATTTCCGATGTTAGAAAATGCCCTCAATTCTGAAAACGAATTGATCCAAACCATTGCGATCAGCGCATTAGGTGAATTGGGAGATCGACGCGCGCTGCCGCTGCTGCTTCCCTACGCTTCCAATGCAGATTGGCAGATCCGTTACAGAGTCGCCCAAGCTTTGGGGCGGTTGGGCGGTGCAGAAGCAGAGGCGGCTTTGGAAATTCTCGCCAAAGATCGGGTTGAGCAAGTTGCTCACGAAGCCTCAGCCGGAAAAGAGAATATTTTGAAGTTGTGAGGTGTGAATTTTGAATTAATTTAGAATTTTTTTTGAGGATTCTACTAAAAACTCCCTTGGCGATCGCACACTGAATTCAGAAACCCGGTTTCTTCCTATATTTCTCCTTCCTGTCCGCAAAACTCCTAGAAACCGGGTTTCTAGCCCGCGGGCCCGCTGGCTGGGTGCGCAGCGCCAACCTTACTAATCAGGGAAAATCTCAAATATCAAATCTCAAATTGTATTGATGCCGCGGCCGATCGCAAATTCCTTTAAAACTCTCGCTTTCATTCGATCGCACTCTTGCCTTTCCCAAGCGCGAGCAGGGTTCTTGACATTCCCACTTTGACAACAGCTATAATTAGAATAAATACAGCAGCCGCAGGGATTAACACAATTATTGAATTGTACCCAGCCAGCTAGCGATCGGGGAAACTATCGTTAAGAGGGTAAGCAATCTACTAGCAAAACCCACTCTTAAAACTGTTTATCATCCCCATGCTTGAACAACTCCAAAATTCCGGTTCTCAGTCCTCGGACATTTTTACAGGAGAGCGATCGGCATCTCAAACTGCACCAAGTCCCACCAATCAAAACTTTATTTATAGAGTTTTAGAACTTACCAACATAGAACGCAGCAAGTTGAGTTTGTCGCCGCTAACCTTCAATACTCAGTTACTAAATGCGGCGGCAACTCACAGCCAAAACATGGCACTGCAAGACTTCTTTTCCCATACCGGAAAAGATGGTTCGTCATTAGCAAGTCGGATTAGTGCAACGGGCTATCAATTCTCAGCGGCTGCAGAAAACATCGCTGCGGGCTCTTCTACACCCGAACAAGTTGTATCATCGTGGATGAACAGCAGCGGCCACCGGGCTAACATTCTTAACCCCAATCTCAAAGAAATTGGCATCGGTTACTATTTCTTAGCCGACGATACTGGCAGTGTAAATTTCAATCACTATTGGACGCAAGTTTTTGCAACTTCTATTGACGGTAGTGTTAATCCCGCACCGACTCCTACACCGACTCCCACACCAACTCCCACACCAACTCCCAACACATTGGTATCGATTACTTCGCCAATACCCAATGCTACAGGGGACGGCAGCCCGACGACAGCGCCGAAAAATACAGGCAGCGGCGGCAATTATTTCCTATCAGATAGTGCCGATACTCAAATACCGACAAATGCTGGGGGATTGCCAATTTTTGCCCTTTCCGGCAAAGACAATATCACCGGGGGAGAAGGTGCTGATAGCATTAATGGAATGCAAGGTGCGGATACAATTAATGGCGCAGGAGGCAATGACAGCTTATCGGGCGGCAAAGAGTCGGATTTAATTGATGGCGGTGTTGGCAATGATTTGATCGGGGCCAACAACGATAACGATCGACTAATGGGAGGAGACGGCAACGATACTATTCGCGGCGGCAAAGAAGATGATATCTTGATGGGCGGTAATGGGGACGATTTGTTGGCGGGCGATCGCGGGCAAGATATTCTGACGGGCGGCGGCGGAAATGATACGTTTATCTTAGCAGGAGGTTTGTCTGCTTCGGCTACTTTAATTAGTGCAGATGTAATCGTCGATATTGGGGCTGGGGATAAAATTGGTTTAACTGACGGTATCGGATTTGCAAATTTGACTTTTGAATCGGTGAGTTTGCAGTTTGATGGAGGTGCAAGCGTCGCTTCTTCGGCGATTAAGTCGGGGAACAATTATTTGGGAATCGTGCAGGGTGTAAGTGAAAGTCAGCTTGCGGCGATCGTTTTTGTGAATGGGTAAGGGGGAATCGGTAGTGTAAAATTTCACTTATGCAGCTTGTAAGGTGCTCATATCAAATCCGTTAGCATCAAAATAGTAAATTCGAGTTCACTGTTGACGGTTGACTGTTCACTGTCAACCGTCAACATCATTCCGGTGTAACCGGAAATGATATCAGTTGGTAGGGATTGGATGGGTAGCCCAGATTGTCGAAGCTGACGCACCCTACTACTTCAGTTATTATAGCAATTCTCCAAAATCTTGCTACAAACTGCATCATTACTAAGAGGGGTAACTATGAAAAAAGTAGCCGTGTTTGGCAACACTGGAGGCGGTAAATCAACTCTAAGCAAGAGATTATCAGAAATCACTGGTTTGCCACTTTACGCCTTGGATAAGATTCAATATCAATCTGGCGGCGCTGAGGTTCCAAATGAAGAATATAAGCATATCCATGAGAAAATTTTGGCTACTGATCGGTGGATAATTGACGGGTTTGGTTGCATGGAAACCGTCTGGCTTCGACTCAATGAGGCGGATAGTCTGGTTTTTGTCGATCTGCCGCTATACGTGCATTTCTGGTGGGTGACTAAACGACTGATCGCAGGTAGCTTTATACCGCCAGAAGGCTGGCCGGAAAAGAGCCCTATCTTGAAGAGTTCAATTAAGAGTTACCGCATTCTTTGGTTGTGTCACAAGTATTTGACTCCCAAATATCGCGAGTATGTCGATCGCGCTCAAAAAACCAAAAGTGTGTATCACCTCAGATCCACTGATGAGATTTCACAATTTTTTGAATCGATATTGAAAATGACTAATGACTGTTGACTGTTGACTGTTGACTGTTGACTGTTGACTGTTGACTGTTGACTGCTGACTAATGACTAATGACTAATGACTAATTGATGCCACGGCCGATCGCAAATTCCCTTGAAACTCGCCCAAAATTCGATGGCACTCTTCCTTCTCCAAACCAGTCCAATGCATCATCAAAGCTAATTTAACCGACTTGCCACTTTTTTCGAGCAAAAAAGCCGCCTCATCCCGGTTCAAATCAGTCAAATCCTGCAACATCCGCACAGCCCGATCGCGCAATTTCTTATTAGTAACCGCCACATCAACCATCCGATTGCCGTAAACCTTCCCCAGCTTCACCATTACCCCAGTCGAAATGATATTTAAAGCCATTTTTGTTACTGTACCGGCTTTCAAGCGCGTCGATCCCGCCACTACCTCCGGGCCAACCAACAACCGAATATCAACATCAGCCTCAACATTCACTTGTTCGGCGGGTACGCAGGCCATAAACACAGTCTTCGCCCCCCGCTGGCGCGCCGCCTGCAAAGCGCCCGCGACAAACGGCGTCGTACCTCCAGCCGTAATCCCGACAACTACATCTAAGTTGATAATGTTACGGTGGGCGATCGCCTCAGCCCCATCCTCAGCCCGATCCTCCAAATCCTCCGAACTCCGCACCAAAGCCCCCGCACCCCCGGCAATTATGCCCTGTACGAGTTCTGGCGGCGTGCAGAAGGTGGGGGGACACTCGGCCGCATCCAGCACCCCCAAACGCCCGGAAGTACCCGCACCGACGTAAAACAGGCGGCCGCCTTGACGCAGAGACTCGGCGGCGATGTCGATCGAAGCGGCTAACTGTTCGCGGGCGCGGGCGATGGCGCTTAAGGTTTGGGCGTCTTCCCGGTTGAACAAGTCCACTAATTCGATCGAACTGAGTTGGTCTAAATTCTCGCTGTTGGCATTCACTTGTTCTGTCAGCAGATGCCCTCGTTCATCGAAATTCTTCATTTTTTGTCAGTTGTTAATTGTCAGTTGTCGGCATTCAAGGGAAGTCAATCGATTTGAGATTTTCGATTTTCGATTTTAGATTGACCCCACGGATAAATGCGGGGGCTTGAGGATTTTCGATTTGAGATTTGGGATTGATTCCACGGATAAATCCGGGGACTTGTACCATCTTTGAAATTCGCTTGTCAGGAGACATACAGAGTCACAGGTGCAGCCTGGAAGCCTGTATCTACAAAGTTCGCCCTCGATCGCCCTCGAAGATATCAAATTTATCCTTCTTCCCTCTTGTTTCTTCACATCGATCCTCGAACCTCAAGATCCATGCGTTACATCAAAAGAAGCGAAGCCGTTGCCTTCCTTTTGATTACAAAAGTCCTTCGAGTCGGCGACGAATAGAATCCAGTTCGTTTTGGGAAACCTCAGAATCCGGCTCCGGCTCTAGCTCCGGCTCCGGCTCCGGCTGCCACTGAGTCTGTGTTACATTGTCTTCTGGCGGGATCGCCAGCGCGCCCGCAGGTACCAGTTCCCAATCATAATCAACACTATCGCAGAACTCCTTAATTTCCTCATCGTCGATCGCCTCTACAGAGGGTTCGGGAAAATCCTGAGCTTCCAACATCACGCCAAAGCGGGTGGCGTCGTCTTCTGACTCAAACATCAGAACTTTATTGCGATTGCCGAGTTGAATGGTATGAATTCCCTCATTCTCGGTGCGGGCATTGAAGAGTAAGACGAACACTCGCATAAGTTTTAAAGACCTTCTTAACCATCGTTTTTTTATCTTAGGAGCGATCGAACGATTTTAGATTTTAGATTTTAGATTTTAGATTTGAGTTTTTTGATTGACGAGGGATCGGGCCCTGGCGTCGGCGAAATGATTTGGGGGATGTCGGCGACAAGGTTTTTGATTTTTGATGGGAGATTGACCCCCGATCCTTTACTGGGGGGGGAATCTAGAGGATTTTAGATTTTAGATTTTTGATGGGAGATTGACCCCCGATCCTGCACTGGCGCGATCGAACGATTTTAGATTTTAGATTTGAGATTTTAGATTTTTGATTGACGAGGGATCGGGCCCTGGCCTCGGCGAAATGATTTGGGGGATGTCGGCGACAAGGTTTTTGATTTTTGATGGGAGATTGACCCCCGATCCTTTACTG
>NZ_JAUBVJ010000075.1:14556-38613 GCF_036702785.1 Microcoleus sp. AR_TQ3_B6
AGATTTTTGATGGGAGATTGACCCCCGATCCTGCACTGGCGCGATCGAACGATTTTAGATTTTAGATTTGAGATTTTTGATTGACGAGCGATCGGGCCCCGGCGCGAGGGAAATGATTTGGGGGATGTGGGCGACTGGGTTTTTGATTTTTGATTTTTAGTTGACCCCCGATCCTTTACTGGGGGGGGAATCTAGAGGATTTTTGATTTTTGATTTTTGATTTTTGATTGACCACCGATCCTGCACTGGCGTCCGCGAAATGATTTGGGGGAGTTGGAGGACTTGGTTTTAGGTGGTGTTGCGTGTTTTGATTAAGTTCGGTAAAGCTTTCGGGAGTCTACCCTAGAGTGGGGGCATGAATCAGCCTTCGTTCAATACTCTAGGAGGACTTCGCTAACGCGCCATCGGCACTTGCGAGCTCAATCCTGAGTCTACCAAAGGCAGAAGGCACGGTTACGAATCACAGAACTTATACCTGTCTAAAACCCTCTGATTTCCTCAATTCCTGAATTCTCACAATCTCTGAGAAACACCCATGACTAACTCGCACGATGACACAAATCAACTCGCACCCCGCCCCCACCGCCGCTGGTGGCGTCTGGTGCTGCTTAGCGGTACGGGATTGGGCATTATCGCCTTGGTTGGGGCGGCGGTAGCACTGGCGTGGGTGCGCGAAAAATTAGCTCCTTTGGTGGAAACTCAAGTCAGTCAGTTGCTCGATCGGCCTGTGCAAGTCGGACGTTTGGAGAGATTTTCTCTGACAAGTTTGCGGTTTGGCCCATCGACTTTGCCTGCAACTCCTACCGATCCGGATTACGCTTCTACAGAAGCAGTGGAAGTGCAGTTTTCTGTTGGGCAACTCCTGTTCAACCGCACTCTCAAACTAGATATTACTTTTGTTAAAGCCAGCGCTTATATTGAACAGGATGCTAAAGGCCGCTGGGTTAATCTCCCAACTGCGGAGCGGAAATCTCCTGGTTTATTTAAAACTGAAGTTGAAGCAATTCGAGCTGAAAATGTCGGCGCAGTTTTGGTACCGAGTCCCGCAGTCGGACAGAAAACTTCGGCTCCGATTTCTGTAAGTCTGAAAAATGGCAGTGCTCTATTTCGCGACCATAATCAGCGCGTTCTGTACGAACTCAACGGTCAGTTTACTAACAGCGATAATTTTATAGTTAAAGCTGATTCTCTGTTACCTGCGGCTCAAACTAACGTGCAGTTGCAAGGTCAAAATTTGCCTTTGCCAGAACTCGTCCGCTTGCTGAAAGTTTCGGGCATTGCTTTACAAAAAGGTCTAGCTAATGGCAATTTGACCGTGCAATTGCGAGACAATAAAGTATCGGGAATTGTGGGAACGGCTAGTTTTGGAGGAGTGCAAGCGAGTATTAGTCCGCTGAAACAAATCGTACAAAATAGCAGCGGTCAGTTGCGGTTTCAGGGAACTAATTTGATTGTCGATAGTCTAGCGGCTAATTACGGTCTAATTCCGCTGAAAATAGCAGGAACAGTTGCAACTGGAACTAATTTTAATCTCCAACAAGCTAGCTTAAATCTGACAACTAACGTGCCACCAGTCACTTTTGCAAGTGTTGTCAGTGCGGTGGAGACTGAGTTAGGGCAGAAAGTAGTATTGCCGGTTGCTGTGGCGGGGGAAGTGAAGGCGGATGCTAAGCTGACTGGAACAGTTGCTATGCCGGTGCTGACAGGTGCGATCGCCTCGACAAAACCCGCTACGGTCGATCGACTGCAATTAAACAATATTAGCACTAATTTCAAATTGGAACGCGGGAGAATGGCTCAAACCCCAACTCCAAATTCTCAATCTTCTATTCCCCCGTTTTCCTCTTTAGCTTTGACTTTGAGCGATATTTTGGTAGTGCCGGCGGCGGGGGGTAAAATTGGCGGCAAAGGTGAAGTTGATATTGCTTTGGGAAGTAAGAATTCGCGATCGGGTTTGGTATTTGACTTCCAAGTTGAAAACTTGCCCGCAGATGCTCTCGCCCAAATTTACGCTCTCCCAATTCCTGCTACTGTTACCATTGGCAGTGTTTCAGCAAAAGCTCAACTTTTCGGCCCGTTAGACAACATTCAAGCTAGAGTTCAATGGCAAGCACCGCAAGGGACTTTCCCCGCTGCGGGTTCCATTCGAGCCGGAGGCAATTCGGCGGATTTGCAAAATACGGTTGTGAAGATTGGCGACGCTTCTGTGAACGTGGAGGCTGCGATCAAAAACCGCCAGTGGCAAGCTTTGATTGCGGGCGATCGCGTAGCCCTCAACAGTTTGCAGCAAGTCCTGCCGGGGCTTAATTTGCCTCCTGAACTAGTCGGTTTGTTCAGCGGAACTGCCGAAGCTGCGGGAACTCTGGACGATTTGAGTTTAAAGGCGATCGCTGCGACGGGCAAAGGGACGCTGAATATTGCTGACAGTATTGTTGATGTTAATGGCGAACTCGAATCTGGTCGCTGGCAAGTTATTGGCAACACTAAAAAAGTTGCTGTCAATCAATTGATTGATATTGGGTTGCCGTTATTAACACGGGAAAATCCCGCCAATCTAGACAATCTAAAATCCAAAATCCAAAATCTAAAATCGTTAGATGGACAGCTAGCAGGTGAATTTCAAGCGGGGGGAAATGTTGACAATTTGACTGCGGTTGGAATCAACGTTAGTGGCAACGGTAGGCTCAACTTTGCCGACAGCAATGTCAATTTTAAAGGAGAATTGGTAGCGGGCAACTGGCAAGCAACAGCAGAAACCGATCGCACTTCCATCAACCGCTTGGTAGATTTAGGCTTGCCGATTTTAGATGTAGCTTCAGCCTTCAATCCCGAAAATCCGCAATCTGCCAATCTCAACAATCTCAAATCCAAAATCCAAAATCTAAAATCGATCGACGGACTGCTGTCGAGTCAATTTACAGCAGCGGGAAGTCTTGACAATTTGACTGCTAGCAGCATCAATGCCAGCGGCAGTGGCAGACTCAATCTTGCCGACAACAATGTTAATTTTAAAGGAGAATTGGCAGGGGGAAACTGGCAAGCAACAGCAGAAACCGATCGCACTTCGATCGGCCGCTTAGTAAATTTAGGATTGCCGCTGTTAGATGTGGGCTTAGCTTTCACTGCTGACAATCCCCAAACAGTTGCCAATATCAACAATCTAAAATCCCAAATCCAAAATCTAAAATCCTTAGACGGACAAATATCGAATCAGATTCAAGCCAGCGGCAGTCTTGATAATTCAACCGTCCCCGACAT
This sequence comes from Microcoleus sp. AR_TQ3_B6, assembly GCF_036702785.1. Classification (NCBI taxonomy): domain Bacteria; kingdom Bacillati; phylum Cyanobacteriota; class Cyanophyceae; order Oscillatoriales; family Microcoleaceae; genus Microcoleus; species Microcoleus sp. AR_TQ3_B6. The sequence continues at coordinate 17,815 of NZ_JAUBVJ010000075.1, forward strand.
AGCCGTCAACAGCAGCGGCCAACTGAATATAGCCGACGGTACTGTTGCTTTTAAAGGTAAATTAGAAGACAGACGCTGGCAAGCTTTCGCCGATGCCGATCGAGTTATTCTCAGTCGCTTAGAACAAACAATCCGCAATACCCAACTGTTGACCCTGACGGCGACTTTGCCTGAAGGATTCGACGGCAGAGTTAACGGCCAATTCCAAGCAGCGGGCAGTTTGGACAACTTGACAGCCAAGGGAATTAGTGCTAGGGGAGAAGCGCGGATTTTGGCCGATCGACTAGGGGCGATCGATACTACTGCCAAATTAGAAAACGGCAATTGGCAAGCAATCCTTGCAACGAACGGAATTGCCATCAGTAATTTAGAACAAACCCTCAAACAAACAGGTTTGCTGACAGCGGATTTACCGCCAGAAATTGACGGAACCCTCGACGGCCAAGCCCGCATTTTGGGAACAGTAGACAATCTAACCGCCAACGGCATCACCGCCAACGGCGACGGACAAATTCGACTCGCCAACAGCGGAGGAATTGTCAATGCTAAAGCCCGCGCCGAATCGGGGAATTGGCGCGCGTCAATCGAGGGCGAGCAAATTGCTCTAAGTCGCTTCCAGCAAGCATTTGAGTCGCAGCAACAAAGCTTGCAAGCCCAAGGTTTAGTCTCTGATGCCCCAAATCTCCCCCAGCTTCGAGGACTGTTTAACGGCAATATCAATTTATCTGGCCCGATTGGGGCGGGCACGGGGGCACAGCCCCTACAAAATGTTCGCGCCGGCGGCAGTTTCCGCATCTCGGAATTGCCGTTTTTGAAACAACCTTTTGAAGCAGTATTTAATTGGGACGGCAAACGGGTGGAAATTGAGAACGCCACAACTCCCGGTTTGACAGCAAACGGCTTTGTTAACGTCGAACTCGCAGGTAAATCAGTGCCCTCAATTTCCAACTTAGATTTGGATGTCAGACTCGCCAACTTTAACCTGGAAGCCTTACCAGCAGAACAGTTAGCATTTTTGACACCCATGGGTGTCAAAAATGCTTCAGAGAAAAACCAGCCCCTGCGCGGCAATGTCGATTTTACCGGCCGCCTCAGCGGAACCCCCGCCGCCCTCAGCTTAGTTGGCGACGTGGAAGTGCGGGGTTTAGCAGTAAATCAAATCGCTTTTGATCCGGTACTGGCGGGGAGTGTGAATGCGGATGCTGGGAAAAGTGTAGATTTGCGTTTAGCCGGCGCCAGCGACAAAATCGAAGTAGCTTTAAATCAATCTTTTCTGCCGACATCTTTCTTAATTCAACGCGGGGAATCCGTGGCTAGCGGCCAAACCGAGGGAGAAACTTTGCGAGTTAATTTAAGCGATTTTCCCCTGGCTGCTTTGAATCTCGCACCGGGGAAAGAGGCCGGTTTGGGGCCGATAACTGGCACGGTTTCGGGACAAGTGAATGTGCCCGGTTGGAAGATGCCGTTAAATCCGGCGACTTTGCAAGCAAGCGGACAAATTGCGATCGCCCAACCGGCGATCGGCTACATTAAAGGTGACAGTTTCCAAGCCGAATTCAGCTACGCTAACGGCAGCGCCAGTCTCACAAACGGACTTTTCCGCCAAGGCAGCGGTCAATACTTAATTTCCGGCAATGTTAAAACAGGCGCCAACCCGCAATTTGAAGGGAAAGTTAACGTACAGCAAGGCAATTTGCAGCAGATTTTAACCGCTTTGCAATATTTCAACATAGGCGACTTGGCCAGAGGCCTAAAACCTCCCGTTTACGGTGACAGTGGCGACGTGCAAACTGTAGCAGTCGGAGAACCAGAAGCCCCGCTAATCGAACAGTTGCGCCGCTTGGCAGAAATAGAAACAATTTTGCAGCAGCAGCAGGCAGTAAAAGCCTCAGAAAAATTGCCTCCCTTATCTGAATTGCAAGGCACTTTTGGCGCAGAAATTGCTGTCGCCGGTTCCTTGCGAACAGGTGTGCAAGCTCAATTTAACGTCAAAGGCGATAACTGGCAGTGGGGAAAATATGTCGCCGAACAGTTCAGCCTTGAAGGCAGTTTTCAGGACGGGATTTTAACTGTTTTGCCTTTGGAAATTCGATCGGGAAAAAGTGCGATCGGCTTTTCGGGACAACTCGGGCAAAAAGCTCAATCCGGGCAGTTGCGGGTAGAAAATGTGCCGGTGCAAGAGTTAGCAAAAGTGGTGGAATTGCCTTTTGTGGATGTCACGGGAAATTTGAATTTGCGCGCGAATTTGGCCGGCAGTTTGGAAAACCCGCAAGCCACCGGGGAATTGAGTTTGCTTGAGGGCACGCTAAACGGAGAACCGATTAAACAAGCCGACGGCAGTTTCAGTTACAGCAATGCCCGCCTGAATTTTGGCGGCAGCGCTTTGGTAACTCAAACCGAACCGATTGAAGTGCAGGGAAGTTTGCCTTTTGAGTTGCCGTTTGCAGCGGTGAAAGCTGACAGCAATCAAATCGATTTGAGGGCGAATTTGCAAAATGAAGGTTTGGCAATTATTAATGTATTGACTCCGCAAATTGCGTGGGTCAGTGGCAAGGGACAGGTGCAAATTCGCGTGGGAGGAACGCTGCAACAGCCTGTAGCGCAAGGAATTGCAAATTTTGAAAATGCAACCGTTCGGGCGATCGCCTTCCCAGAACCGCTGACAGGGCTGACTGGGACGGTGCGCTTTGAGGGCGATCGGATTCGGGTAGAAGGAATTCGGGGAGAGTTGAGTCAGGGACAAGTTGTGGCTGCTGGCGTGATTCCGCTGTCTGTGCCTTTTGCGGAGGGCGATGTCGATGCGGCTAATCCTTTGGCTGTGAATTTAGACAAGTTGGCACTGAACCTCAGAGGATTGTACCGCGGCGGCGTAGTCGGTCAAGTGCAGGCAAGGGGCACGGCTTTCCGCCCGCAGTTGAGCGGTAATATTGAACTGTACAACGGTGAAGTATTTCTCCGGAGTCCCAGCGGCACCACAGAGTTAGCTTCTGCCTCTTCTGCTTCTGATACTCCTGCGACTGAGGTTTCTCCTTCTGCTTCCCCTACGAATGAGGTTTCTCCTTCTGCGGGGACTCCGACGACCCCTTCTCCTTCCCCTTCCTTTGAAGTTGGATTAAACGATTTGCGGCTGAATTTGGGCCGAGGAATTCGGGTAACGAGTGCGCCGATATTGAGTTTTCAGGCGACTGGGGGCTTGACGGTGAATGGAACTTTAGATGACCTTCGCCCGGAGGGTACGATTCGGTTGACTTCCGGGTCAGTGAATTTGTTTACGACGCAGTTTAAACTCGATCGAGGATATCCGCAGACTGCTACCTTTGTACCAGCACAAAGACTCGATCCGACGCTGGATGTGAGATTAGCAAGTTCGGTGCAGGAAGTAACGCGGTTCCGCACTCCCGGCACATCTGTAGCCTCTGAAATAACAGACGAACCGACAGCTTTGGGCAGCGTGCGGAGTGTGCGAGTTCAAGCGTTAGTGCGGGGAAGGGCTTCTCAGTTGGCGGAAAGTCTGGAGTTGAGGAGTTCTCCGAGTCGATCGGAAACAGAGATTGTAGCGCTGTTGGGCGGCAGTTTCGTGCAGACTTTGGGACAGGGAGACAGTACGCTGGCGATCGCAAATTTAGCAGGTGCGGGTTTATTGAACAACCTTCAATCTGCGATTAGTAACGCCACAGGATTGAGCGAAGTTCGCTTATTTCCTACTCGAATTAGAAGCAACGAAGCAAAAACTGCTAGTTCCAGTTCGGCTGCGGGTTCTCTGGGTTTAGGTTTAGAAGTTGGGTTTGACATCACGCGGAATATTTCAGCATCAATCATTCGAGTTTTGTCAGCAAATCAACCGACTGAATTTACAGTGCGCTATCGATTGAGCGATAAACTTTTACTCAGGAGTTCGAGTAATTTTCAAGGAGACAATCGCGTCACTGCTGAATATGAATTGAGGTTTTAGGCATCAGCAAACAGCCAACAGCCAATCGATTTTAGATTTTAGATTTTAGATTTTAGATTGAAGCATTGACCCTGCCCAAAAACGGATACCGTGCCACGTACTTCAGTCGTGGAAAGATAAAAATTTTAGAGCCTAGTTCAAGCTCCCAGATTTATCTGTGGGGTAAATCTAAAATCTAAAATCTAAAATCTAAAATCGACTGACCCCACGGATAAATACGTTAGGCAATTTTCATCGGATACAGGTTTTTTATTTCACCGGTCCTGAGTCTGCTTTCGGAATGAATCCGGGGGCTTGTATCCTAGATGCTTTCGGTCATTAATTGTCATTGCGAAAGCAGCGAAAGCGGAGTGAAGCGATCGCATATTTTGCCATGCCACCGTATATCCCTAGCGATATAATCCCAATTATGTAGGGAAACGGCAATGCCGTGTCCGGTGCGAGGCGAGGCGACTTTTAATAATTGACATAAAATTAAGGACTGTAGCAAGACTTTTTTAAATTGGTATAACCGAACATAATAATGGCAATACCCCATACCCCATATCCCATACCCAATTAATTTGCTATAATAGTAACAGCAGTAAATTGGTACTGCCAACCCCGCACACAAGGTTATAGGAGTTAAGTCAAATGGCAAACAAACTCCAAGTTAATACAAAGTCGATCGGCTACAGCGACTTTTACTGGAACCGCTTTAGTCCGAGAGTTGCGACTATCAGCAGCGTCCGCAACGCCAATCACTGGGACGGCGGATTTCTCACCTATATTGCATTTCCCACAAAAGTAGAAGCTACAGCAGCAATGAAATATTTGCTTTTGCATCAAAAAGCTGCTGATGTCGATATGCGGAAAGCCAAGCGAATGAAAGCAAAAGGCATTAGGTGGGAACTCAAAATTCGGGGTTTAGCTTTTAATGAAGTGCTGAAGCTTGCAACTATGGATATAACTGGAAAGCTAGTCATGTCCCCTAATGCTACTACTCAAGCCACAGGCTGATAAAAGCATTCAGATAATAGGTTGGGTTGAGACAACAAAACCCAACCCTTCCAATATTTGTCAATATCCATCTTCCCCTCTTTTCTCCTCCTCAGTGTCCTCAGCGCCCTCTGCGGTTAATAAAAAAAATCCTATAAAATATATGCGTTTCATCAGCCCCAAAACAGACTTTGCATTCAAAAGAATATTCGGATCTTCCGAACACCCTGAAATTTTAATCAGCTTCCTAAATGCAATGCTGTATAACGGAGAACCAACAATCCAAGAAATAGAAATCATTGACCCTTATTCAGCAGGAAGCGTTACAGGATTGAAAGACACTTACCTGGATGTCAAAGCCAAGATTACCGGGAACAAAACCGTGATTGTGGAAATGCAGGTACTCAACGTCGCCGCCTTTGAAAAACGGGTAGTCTACAATGCAGCCAAAACCTATTCTACTCAACTCAAAGCCGGAGAAGGTTATTTAAAGTTAAATCCGGTCATTGCTTTAACCATCACCGACTTTATCTTATTTGAAAACACCGAAAAACTAATCTCTAACTTTGAATTTACAGAAACCGAAGAGAAATTCGTCTATCCCAACTGCGAGTTAAAGTTAGTGTTTGTCGAGTTACCGAAATTCAAAAAAGAATTGAACGAACTCGAAACTCTGCCGGAAAAATGGATTTACTTTATGAAAAACGCGCCCTCTTTGGAAGCAGTACCAGATACATTGGGGTCTATTGAAGAGATTAATACCGCGCTGGAAATTGCCAATAGAGCAAATTTGACAGTTGAGGAATTGAATGATGTAGAAAAACGAGAGATGTTTATCCAAGACCAAATCGGGTCTGTGATGAAAGGGATAGAAATTGGTATACAACAGGGGATTGAACAGGGAATACAACAAGGAATCGAACAAGGAATCGAACAAGGAATCGAACAAGGAATCGAAAGGGGTAAAATTGAGGGAGAAATAGGATTAATTATGCGTCAGATAGTGCGACGGGTGGGTGATGTTACACAGGAAGTTCAAACTCGCATCCAGGGGTTATCTGGGGAACAGTTAGATGATTTGGGAGAGGCTTTGTTGGATTTTAGGAATCAAGAGGATTTGATTGCGTGGTTGGATGCGGCGGCGGGATGAACTGAGGAGTTAAACAGAGACTCAATCGATTTTAGATTTTAGATTTTAGATTTTAGATTGAAGCATTGACCCCAGGGATAAATTCGGGGGCTTGTTTATCAGATACACGTTTTTTACAGCAGATTCCACGTTAATGAAATACACCCGTCAAGCGATCGCAAGCTGTAGGGAAACGGCACTGCCGTGTCCTCTATCGAAAGCTATGTACCTCACTTACCTAAAAAATGCTGTATTTCTCCACGGATGAATCCGGGGGCTTGTATCCTGGATGCTTTCGGTCAATCGATTTTAGATTTTAGATTTTAGATTTTAGATTGAAGCATTGACCCCACGGATGAATCCGGGGGCTTGTATCCTGGATGCTTTCGCTGAGGTATTTTTAACGCAGATTTGGTAGAATTCCCAATCTATGCATTCATTTAAACTTTAGTATCTGGGGGGACTTCACTCTGTACCAGCATCCAACCTAAGAACGCTAAAATAAGACCGAAAGCGAGAAATCCTAAATCCCAAGCTAATTCGTTGATACCGGGTTTGACGTGGTGGATTCCCAAAATTTGATGGTCAACAATGCCCTCAACAAAGTCAAACAATCCAGCACCAATTAAAATTGAACCAAAAAAAGTTTGAGTTGACAAAGGAACATCCTTGCGCTTCACCGCACCCCACAAACAGAAGATTCCCGCCACTGTTACCAACCAATCCGCAGCGTGAAACAAACCATCTCCGAGGGTATTTAATTCTAAACCGGCAACGGTAGTATCGGTTTTAACGCTGCTAAACATATGGTGCCACTGGAGGAGTTGGTGCAGCACAATGCCGTCAAAAAAGCCGGATTGACCGATACCCAGGAGAATTCCTGCGATAATTAGAGGTCGGCGGTTGTTAGCTGCAGTGGTTGGTGCGTTTGTGCGATCGTCCAATGGAAAACCTCCGATGCTTTAAATGCTGAGCCTGGGTCTGTGAAGGGATTTGCCAGTACATTTTGTAGTTTTGCTGGGGAGGAAGGGCGATCGCATCATCCGCGAGAGAGATTTCTGGATACTCTTGATGCTTAATGCCAACTACAAATCTAGTTTATAATTTGATTAACTATTCATCAACAGTCATATTCTCAAACAAAATAGGTTGAATTCGCCTCAAAACTTCCTCAATTATATCCGATCGACATTCACTAAGAAAACTTGCCTGCCTTGCGCGATAATCTTGCATAACGGAGTTGATCCGTCATAATTACACCTGTTATCGCTTCACCTTCTGGAATGGGAACATAAAACGGATTTTTGCGTTGTGTGTTGCTAATGGGACAGACGAACACAAACCCCATTTTTCGGTTAAATTTAGTTTGACTCACAACCAGTGCAGGCCTAGTCCCCATTTGTTCGTGTCTTGCTTGACGGTCAAAATTGAGGCGAATAAAATGACCTCGTTCGGGGATATAGTTTACCAAACTTCCTCTCCTTCTGGTTTTCCCCAAGAGACTTCTTGGCTAGATTCTATTTCGCCTGCCAATAATTCATCTAGGGTATACTTTGATATTTTATTATTTACAGGCTCTATGACCAGTTTCCCATTTTCTATACTGCAAATTACTGAATCTTCGGCTTTAAGGTTGAGAAACTTTACTATGTAGTCTGGTATTGGCAAAGCCAAGGAATTACCTAATTTGCTGATGTGTATTTTAGCTGTCATACATTTGCGATGTTAAGACTCAGGTTGATTTATTGTAACACCATATTGGGCGGGGCAGGTTGATTGAGATTGCTGTTTATAAACATAGAGGTTGGTGAACCCGCCCTTACATAACCTTTGTCTGTGCAAACACTGCTTATACGGCTTTCGGCAATTCTATCGGCACGAAATACGCGACTGGATACAAATAATCTTCGCCTGATTCATCAATAACTCGGATAAATTGATGCTCCGCAGCGCAATTATCCGGTATTATTTGGTAGATTTTTCGCACTTCCAATGATGCTTGATAGTCTTGATTGTTAATGCAAACTACAAATCTGCTTTCTAAGTTAAACTTCAACATATTTGCATAAAGTCCTCGGTTCAGGAATAGACGAACCAGATTGACGCAACTCTTGTAAATGAAAAACTATTGCTGCTTTAATTTGCTGTTCGACTTCCTCAATAGTTGTACCTGTTGCTACGCATCCGGGTAAATCTGGAACATAAGCAGAATAATTGCTTTCTGATTTCTGGATAGCAATTGCATAACGTATAATTCTGCTTTGACTATCTGCTTTTGCGTTGGCAAACACAATAGACCCTTCTGGCGTCAATTCCCATCTGTCGCGAGGCGAATTTGTTTCTACATATCGTTTAACCAAGCCATTAGCAGCCAGTTTTTTTTAAGACAACCATCATGTCAGGTTCTCGCGGTACATCTCGACGGGAAAGTGCATTCGCGAGTTCGTACCAACTCCACTTTCCTTGACCTTTAGCTACTAATTCCAGCAGCACTAATTCAAGCTGGGTTAATTGAGTTAGGTTTTTCATCAAAATTCCTCTAAGCTCGGAGGAAATAAAACGCCGAATCCTTTTTTTAATTTATAATCTTCAAGAGTAGCTGTGTGAGCATTGTTTCCAAGTTGATAAGCCTGATCCGGGTCAGCGGGTTGTTCCGTTGGGTAGCCAAGCTTTTTATACCTGAGATACTCGCGTAACTCGTGAGTATAAAATCGTAAATCAACAGGCTCAGCTACAAGGGTTTGGGTGTTGATACGTCTTAACCTTTCAACCATTCTTAGCTAAGCTTCACCAACAGGATTAAATCTGCGAACATGAGGTTCAACTAAGCCAACGCCTTTATTAGTAATTTTAACATTTTGATAAGATAAGTTGAGAATCTTTCCGCCAGCTTTCGAGGGATTGAAAGGTCTGGCACTTGTTACACCTTTTTCTATCATTTTATTCGAGTGGCTTTAATCTATCCGTAGTTAACAAAGTTCTGAAACCTTTAGATGTTACACTCTACAAGTCTCGACGCGAGAGAAGAGTAACCAAACCCCCCACCCACTCCACCCGCCACCTTCCCGCCATTGGGAGGTGTGCCACTGGTGCTTTGGTGTTAAATTTTAATTCGTTGTAGTGCAACCATTCGTTATTCACACGCCAACCTACCCGATCGCCAAAAGCTTCCCAAATTTTATTATCATAATCTTTTGTTCCCCCCAGACTTTCATAGATGCGTTTCTGCACCGAAAAGCCGAAACGTCCGTTACTGTATTTTACCCAAAGTTGGTCAATAGTTCGTAAGTCTTCACAGGGGAATCGCTCAATATCTTCAATTCTGAGCCACCTCTCCTCTGTTCTCCCCGCTGCTGCCAGCATTTTTGTAGCCGTTTCCTCATCTGCCTTTTTCCATTCTCCAGTTGCCAGTAAATCGCGCAACTTAGTGTAGTCTACTCCGCGTTCTGACTTGACGGGAACATTCGGCTCAATAGGAGTAGAATTAGAAGGTGCAGGTTGAGGGGATTTTTCGGTTTTAGCACGATTTTCCGAACTCGGTTGATATGGTATAGATCCTTGTTGTTTCTGTGAAATAGCAATTCTTCCTATTGCCTCCACAGCCTCCATATCGGCCGGAGATGCAGCTAACACCCGAATCCACAATTGTTTTGCCAATTCTAGATTCTTGTTGACTTCAACTCTGTAAGCATCAGTCTTAAGCTTATCGACATCAGCTAAAGTGGCGTATTTCGGCAAAAGAATTAGGTGAGATTTTTCAATAGGTTCAGCAATAGTCAGAGGTGTTTGCTTGGGTTTCCCACATTGGCGATTGAGTTCGGGTACTCGATGAATTAAATATTGATTCAATCGTTCAACAGTCGCACATTTACCTTGACTACCCAATCCTTCTAGTAACGCACAAGTAAAAACACCTTGCTGTAAATCTTCAATTTCATAAGATATCTGATTTGGACTACAGGAAGCAATGCTGATGACTCCCATTTGCTGCGCTTGTTCGGCGGTTTGACGGCCAATTCCCTCAACTGACTTTCCCTCATCGCGGCAAGCATCCAAAATCAAAATAATATTATCAGCCCCACAGCGTCGCAAGCGTTGGATAATATAACTAACTGAAATATTACTATTTGCAATATCTTCGGGAAAACCGTCAGTCGGCATCAAATAATCGCACCCATTTTGACGAACTCCATGACCGCTGAAGAAAAACCAAAAGTTATCTCCCGCACTCATAAAAGGCTGTTCAAACCTAACGTGTAACAACCGCATCACGTTCGATCTAGTAGGCAGCAACTGTTTTTCCGATGAGTCTTCCGAGAAATGGTAAACTTTCTCAAACCCCGCCTCATTGCAGAGAAAATCCCGCATTAATTCTGCATCCCGCTTAGCATATTTCAGCGGACGTTGCAGGTGTTCGTATTCATTAATACCTATGACAACAGCCCAATTTTTCGCCATTTCACTTTGATTGTTCCCGTTTAAACTTGAGCTTTATCGCTCCTTTTCCTCCCGCTGCGACCCCGTTACCGAGGATGCTAATTTGTCCCTGACCGTTAATTTCCACCGATAGCTCAATTTCGTCTAACTCCATCTTAGACTTGCGATCGCGCTTCTCTTCACTGCGGATTAGGAGTCGATCGACAACTGCCAGCAAATGAGCCATTTCTTGCTCTAATGTCTCTACACTGACATTATGAATTCTAAATTGACCTGCGGCATCGGGAACTTTTGGCGGTTTAGAAGACTTTGGCAGTGGTTCCATATCCAAGAAAGGTGCTCCCCCCATTCCCAGATTTTTGGTACCATCAGCAGTAACAACTTGAGGCGACTCGTCCGGAATATCGCTGGTCACAATCCTAATCGTTTCATCTGGCATAACTGCTGAAAACTCCAAAGTATTTATATAATTTTGTCAGATTCTAACTTAGATTCTAACGAGAAATTGCAGCCAAAATCTTCATTAACCTATCTTCGCGTTCCCGGTGATGCCTGCGTAACACGACGAACCCAACCGACATCATGTGAGTGGGAGGTAGGCGAGCATTTTTATCCCAAATCCTAAATCGCAAAACCTCATTGTCCAAACAGACCCTTTCTATGGCAACCTGAAAAATAGGAAACAGAATTTTATAGAGCTTGGTAACAGAACACTAGCAATCACTTATGCAAACTCTACCAAATCCAACTAAAAGCGCATCTAGCCAACCAATCTTCGACACCACCATCAAACGCCGCAAAACCCGACCCGTCAAAGTCGGTAGCGTCACGATCGGCGGCGGCAACCCCGTCGTCGTACAATCGATGATCAACGAAGACACCCTCGACATCGACGGTTCAGTCGCCGGAATTCGGCGCTTGCACGAGATAGGCTGCGAAATCGTCCGCGTCACCGTGCCCAGCATGGCCCACGCCAAAGCCTTAGCCGAAATCAAGCAAAAACTGCACGCCACCTACCAACCCGTGCCCCTCGTCGCCGATGTCCACCACAACGGCATGAAAATAGCCCTCGAAGTCGCCAAACACGTAGACAAAGTGAGAATCAATCCCGGACTCTACGTGTTCGAGAAGCCGAAAGCCGACAGAAGCGAATACACCGACAGCGAATTCGCCGAAATTGGCGAAAAAATCCGCGAAACCCTGGAACCTCTGGTGGTTTCCCTGCGCGACCAAGACAAAGCTTTGCGAATCGGCGTCAATCACGGTTCCCTCGCCGAACGGATGCTGTTTACCTACGGCGACACCCCCGAAGGCATGGTAGAATCCGCCCTGGAATTCATCAAAATTTGCGAATCCCTCGACTTCCGCAACATCGTAATTTCCCTCAAAGCCTCCCGCGCGCCCGTGATGGTGGCTGCTTACCGCTTGATGGTGCACCGGATGGACGAACTCGGCATGGATTACCCGCTGCATCTCGGCGTCACGGAAGCAGGAGACGGCGAATACGGCCGCATCAAATCCACCGCAGGCCTGGCACCCTTGTTAGCTGACGGCATCGGCGACACCATCCGCGTCTCCCTGACAGAGGCCCCTGAAAAGGAGATTCCGGTTTGCTACAGCATTCTGCAAGCCTTGGGACTGCGGAAAACGATGGTTGAGTATGTCGCTTGTCCTTCCTGCGGTCGCACTTTGTTTAATTTAGAGGAAGTGTTACACCAAGTGAGAGAGGCGACCAAGCATCTCACCGGTTTGGATATAGCAGTAATGGGCTGTATTGTCAATGGGCCCGGAGAAATGGCTGATGCTGACTACGGCTACGTCGGGAAGCAACCGGGTTATATCTCGCTGTACCGGGGCCGGGAAGAAATTAAGAAAGTCCCCGAAGACCGAGGAGTAGCAGAATTGATAGACTTGATTAAATCGGACGATCGCTGGGTCGATCCTTAGCCGATTCTTTCTCTGTTGTTAGAGTTGGACAGTCCGACAGTCCAACAGGGGTTGAAACCCCTGTCTCATAGCTGAAGTCGGTTTAAACCGACTGAAGAGCACCCTTGTCAGAAGCTGCAGGGCCTGTTCCACAAAGAGTGAGAGTTCTATTCAGGGTGGGCACCCTGAGGGGCCCCTGAATAGAACTCGGCAAAGTGGAATAATATATGTACGCCAAACGCGAGCGGGCCTTGCCTGTGTTAGATTGAGCGTAATTATTCTGAACTCTTTTCCTCCGGCGCGTCAGACAAATGGTTATAACAAAACGAGGGCTTGTTCTAAGTGCAGCAGCGGTGGTACTCACTGCTGTAACTCTTGCGAACACTGGTTGCAGTTCTAAATCTCTGGCTTCTTTTCGGGGAAGCCCTAAAGAGTTGGTTGATGAAGTTTGGCAAATTATTGACAAAAGTTATGTAGATGGCACTTTTAACCAGGTTGACTGGAAAGCGGTGCGGAATGATTATTTGAATCGGACCTATACCAGCGACGAGGAAGCTTACAAAGCAATTCGGGAAATGCTGAAAAAGCTGGACGATCCTTATACGCGGTTTATGGACCCTGAAGAGTTCAAGAATATGCAGGTTGAAACTTCTGGGGAACTGACAGGAGTAGGGATTCAGTTGACTCAAGATGAAGAAACGAAGAAGTTGACAGTGATTTCGCCGATCGAAGATACCCCGGCTTTTACTGCTGGTATCCTAGCAAAAGATATCATTACTAAGATAGACGGCAAAAGCACAGAAGGCATGGATACGAATCAAGCGGTAAGTTTGATTCGCGGGCAGGCGAATACAGAGGTGACGCTGACGATTTTGCGGGGAAGCAAGGAATTAGACTTTAAGCTCAAACGCGCTAAAATAGAAATTCATCCAGTGCGGAAGTCAGTGCAGAAAACCCCGATCGGAGAAGTCGGCTATATTCGCTTAAATCAGTTCAGTGCGAATGCTGCATCGGAAATGCGATCGGCAATTAAGGATTTAGAAGAGAAAAAAGTGACGGGCTATATTTTAGACTTGCGTTCCAATCCCGGCGGGTTGCTGTACGGAAGTATTGAAATTGCTCGGATGTGGCTCAAAGAAGGTACGATCGTCTCCACAGTCGATCGAGTCGGTGAGGCCGATAAACAAACAGCAAATAAAGCAGAGCTCACAGACAAACCGTTAGTTGTACTCGTAGACGGCGGTTCAGCAAGTGCTAGCGAGATTCTATCCGGTGCTTTGCAAGACAACAAACGCGCGGTTTTGGTAGGAACAAAGACCTTTGGTAAAGGTTTAGTTCAGTCAGTACGCGGCGTCGGAAATGGTTCCGGTTTAGCAGTGACAATTGCCAAGTATTTTACTCCCAACGGCACTGATATCAACCACGCCGGGATTGAACCGGATTATAAGGTAGAACTCACCGACGAGCAAAAACAGGAATTGAGGCGCGATCGCGATAAAATTGCTACCACAGCCGATCCGCAGTACGCAAAAGCTATGGAAGTTTTGACACAGCAAGTTACTGGTAAAACAGGGAACAATAAGGCGTCGTCGAAACCGAATGCAGCGCCACCCAAACCGAATGCGGCGCAAGCAAAACCGAGTGCAGCACCTTCTAAATCTAAGTAGAAAAGCTGTGTAGGGTTTCAGTAAAAAAAAGCATTCGGGGGAAGATTTACGGCTAAAAGCCAAGATTTTAAACTCGAATGCTTCGCTATTTTTTGCAATCCGTCCTTGCGAGTCATCTCCAATCCGGTAGCACCGAAATTGCTCTAATTAATCTGCGTTAATCTGTGTTAATCTGCCCTCATCTGCGGTTAAAAAAAGAGAATGTAAACCGCAGATGACAATGGATGGACGCAGATTCACGCAGATGATGAGAAGAGAGATATCAAGAATTCCGAAATCGCTCTAATTGATCTGCGTTAATCTGTGTTAATCTGCCCTCATCTGCGGTTAAAAAAAGAGAATGTAAACCGCAGATGACAATGGATGGACGCAGATTCACGCAGATGATGAGAAGAGAGTTATCAAGAATTCCTTGGTCATTGCGGCTGGCATTTGCCGGCGCGAATTAATCCGATGCGGCGGGCGATGGCATCTTCGGGCGAATCGTAAGGGCCCCACTTTTCAATAATACTGGGGTTTTGTTGTTCTAGTTGGGCGATCGTCTGCGAGGGCTCCGCCAACGGCAAAATTTCGCAATTACCTGCAGGACGTTTGACTATATAAAATTTTGGTGTGGCTGTCATAGATCGAGTCGTCAAATAAAAGCTGGATACTAACTAAGCAATTCGCTCATTATATCAAGTAGGGAAACGCCACGGCGACCTGTCCAAGCCGTGTCTTAGCATTAAACCCCCAGTCCGACAGTTGTTTTAACCCCTGCGGGACTGCGGATTTCACCGCATGGAATAAATAACAATTAAAAAAAAACTAACACTTTCGGAAGATGCCACAATATTTATCTATGATAAAAATATAGACATTTGTCTAAACAGTGCATTAAACGCTTTCAGAAGCACCGAAATGTTCTAATCAATACACAAAAAAACCATGCACTTTTTCGCCAAAACAATCCCCGAAATTCAACCAGAAATCATACCAGTTAAAGAATCATCGCCCGAACTTGTTACTTTGGATGTCGGCGGGATGAAATGTGCCGGCTGCGCGAAAGCTGTGGAACGCCAACTCATGCAGTATTCAGGCGTCATTTCAGCTTGCGTTAACTTGGCCGTAGAAGTCGCGACGGTTGAGTGTCAACCGGGGGCTGTGGATGCAGAGGCTTTAGCGAAAAAGTTGACTGATAATGGATTTCCCTCTCAGTCTCGTTTAGGTGAAAATCAGCGGGAAGCAGAAGCGGCAACCATTGAACGGCGGCGGCAAGAAATTAGACAGCAAATCAAGCAATTGACGATCGCCCTTATCCTCATTATTCTATCCGGTTTAGGTCACGTACTCGGCACAAAAGCCCCAATTCTCACCAATATTTGGTTTCACTGGGGACTCGCCACCCTAGCTTTGCTGCTTCCGGGCCGCCCGATTATTGTTGACGGGTGTCGCAGTTTGTGGCGAAATGCACCGAACATGAATACTTTGGTAGCTTTAGGCGCTGTCACAGCTTACACCGCTAGCAACGCGGCGCTGCTGTTTCCACGGATGGGATGGGAGTGTTTTTTTGACGAACCGGTGATGCTGCTGGGCTTTATTTTGTTGGGCAAAACTCTGGAACAGCAAGCCAGACGGCGCGCTGCATCAGCTTTGCAAGCTTTAATCGCATTGCAGCCGGCGAAAGCCCGCTTAGTTGATTTTAAACTCCCGAGTTTAGATTTGCGATCGGAAGAATTGCCTTTAATTTCGACATCAGAGGTCTACAGTCCACAATACATTGAAATTCCAGCCGATCGCGTCCGAGTCGGAGAATGGCTGCAAGTTTTGCCCGGGGAAAAAATACCGGTAGACGGTGAAGTCTGCGAAGGCAAAACAACGATAGATGAGTCGATGCTGACTGGCGAATCAATGCCGGTTTTGAAGCAACCAGGAGATACAGTGGCGGCGGGAACTATCAATAAATCCGGGGCAGTTGTGATGCGCGCAACTCGCACCGGTAAGGAAACAACTGTAGCTCAAATAGTGGCTTTGGTGCAGGCAGCCCAAACTCGCAAAGCGCCGATTCAAAATTTAGCTGATACTGTCGCGGGATATTTTGTGTATGGGGTAATGGCGATATCGGTTTTAACTTTCCTATTTTGGTATTTTGCCGGCACTCATATTTGGCCTTCTGTGCTTTTAGGGCAGGGGGCAATGAATATGGGACACGGGGCAATGGGCATGGGGCATGGGGCATTGGGCATGGGAAATCAATTATCAGTTACCGATTACCAATTACCAATTACCCATTATCAATCGCCTTTGCTTTTGAGTTTGAAATTGGCGATCGCAGTTTTAGTCATCGCTTGTCCTTGCGCTTTGGGACTGGCTACCCCAACTGCAATTTTAGTCGGTTCTGGCATCGGCGCGGAGCGCGGGCTTTTAATTCGCGGTGGTGATGTTTTAGAACGGGTGCATCAATTAGATACGGTGGTTTTTGACAAGACTGGCACTCTGACAACCGGAAATCTCACACTCACAGATTATTTGCCGATTTTCCAGAATTCGGAGTTGGATTTGAACTCAGATATTAATGTGGGAAACAGCCCTGATGTTTGTTCCACAATTGATGGAGTTTCTGCAAGTGCGGTTGACTCAAAACTGCTGCAAATTGCGGCGGCGGTGGAAAGGGGCGCTTCTCATCCCATCGCCGCAGCGATTTTGCTGGAAGCTCAACAGCAAGGTTTGCCGCTGCTAGCTGCTGAGGATTTCTGCACGGAACCGGGCTTCGGGGTTTCTGCTTTGGTGGAGGGCCGGCGGGTGTTCGCGGGGAATGCTCAGTGGATGAGCGAGCAGGGGGTCGCTGTGGCGACGCAATTGTCGGAGTCAATGGAAGGCAAAACGGCGGTTTACGTGGCTTCTGAGGGCGTTTTGCTGGGGGTAATCGGGCTAAAAGATACTCTGAGGCCGGATGCTAAGGCGGCCGTGGAACGTTTGCGGGGCATGGGATTGCGGGTGATGATGCTGACGGGGGATACGGCGTCGGCGGCGGCGGCGACGGCGCAGCAGCTAGATTTGACGGCGGCTGATGTTTTGGCCTCTTTGCGGCCGGAGGGGAAGGCTCGGGCGATCGCGACTTTGCAAGCCCAAGGCTGTAAAGTGGCTGTGGTGGGGGATGGCATCAATGACGCCCCGGCTTTGGCTCAAGCTGATGTCGGTATCGGTTTGCACTGCGGCACTGATGTAGCAGTTGAGACTGCTCAAATTGTGCTGATGCGAAATGCTTTGATGGATGTTGTTGAGTCGATAGAGCTGGGGCGCGCTACTTTCAACAAGATTCGCCAAAATTTATTTTGGGCTTTTGGTTACAATACTCTGGGAATTCCGGTTGCAGCGGGTATCTTGCTGCCTGCAACCGGAATTCTACTCAGTCCTGCGGCGGCCGCCGCATTTATGGCGTTTAGTTCTGTTAGCGTTGTTACAAATTCTTTGTTTTTGCGCCGGGGATTTCGAGGTTAAATTTATCCCTTGCAGATAAAAATCGGAGGTCATCAGCCATAAGCTAGGAACTAATGACTAATGACCTCACTCAAGGATGGATATAAGCCCCTGATACCATCCGTCGATAGCAAAAAAGTTTCGATGTTAGTTCGATGCCCCAGATTCATCTGTAGAGTCAATCTCAAATCTAAAATCTAAAATCGACTGACTGATATGGCTACAGTGCCATACTTTCCAAGAGTCGCCAATTATTGTTGTTCATAACCGAACGACTCACTAGCTCGAACATTTGACGGCAGTGGTTGTTGGTTTGCAGTGGCAGTTCCTCGTTTTTAATCACGAAGTTCATGCGAACCTCTGAGTCGCTAGCCGTGTTTTTCTCAATTAGGACCTCTGCGGTGACAAGTTTAGCAATCGAAACTTGACCGGGGAGCTCGCGAGCCATGAGGGAATCTCCTGTATTGTAGATAATATCAAGATTGCATGACTCTAAAATTTCAATCAGGGACTGACGGAGACGGTCGATCGGAACGGCAACGATAAAAAAACCAGTATAGCGAGCCATAGACAACTCCAGCCGTGAGGCATTTAGACTTTATTATCATACCGAACCTAGCAAAGATGCACAGAACAATATGGATTTATTTTATTCAGGTGGAAAGTTAGGGCCATGAAGGGCAAACTTATCGTGTTTGAGGGGGTTGAAGGTGCGGGTAAAACTACGCAAATGCAGGGGCTGATACATTGGCTGCAAGCAAGTTGCTTTCTGAGAGTCGGGTTGGTGGCTACTCGCGAACCGGGGGGTACTGAGTTGGGAAGGGGACTGCGACATTTGCTGCTGAAACAAGATGGGGGGGAATTAATCTGCGATCGAGCAGAATTACTCATGTACGCTGCCGATCGCGCTCAGCACGTCGAAACTTGTCTCAAACCCGAGTTATCGAAGGGAACGATTGTTTTATGCGATCGCTTTACTGACTCTACGATTGCTTATCAGGGCTACGGCCGCGGTCTTAACTTAAATTTAATTAAACAGTTGAATGAAATTGCCACCGGCGGCTTGGAAAGCGATCTGACTTTGTGGCTGGATATTAATGTGGAGGCGGGTTTGGCGAGAGTAAGGGCTCGGGGAGGGTGCGATCGGATCGAGCAAGCTGATTTGAAGTTTCACCACCTTGTGCAGCAAGGTTTTGCGGAGTTAGCCGAGCAAAATAAATCTCGAATTGTCCGGATAAATGCCGATCGGCCTGAATATGAGGTCGCTCAGGAAATTCAAGCTATTGTAACTCGCCGATTAGAAGCTTGGGGATATTTAAATAATACAAATTCTGAAAAATAGCGCTACATAATCTGTAGGGAAAGGGCAATACCCTGTCCGGCTCCGGCAACTTACAATTTAACATTTTTAACTCAAAGCAATTATTTTGAAGTCCGTTAAACCACAATAACTTTTTGGTATTATAGCAGCCGCTCCCGACGGTTAGAATGTTCGGAATAGCTGAAACCCGAGATTTTCTTCCTTCTTCCTTCTTCCTTCTTCCGCAAACATGGATTATTTTACCTCATTAATCGGACAAGAGCGAGCAGTAGAATTGCTAACTCAAGCAGTCGAGAGAAACCGAGTTGCTCCTGGTTATTTATTTGTCGGCTCTAACGGCATCGGCAAAAGTTTAGCGGCTCAGTGTTTCATAGAGCTTTTTTTTTCAGCCAATCTTCCCGAAAAAATCTCGATAACCTCCGTGCAAAATCGCGTGAGGCAGCGAAATCATCCAGACTTACTTTGGGTTGAACCAACTTACATGAACCAAGGTAAACGGCTTTCGACAAAGGAAGCAGAGGAAGCCGGTTTAAAGCGGAAAGCACCCCCACAAATTCGCTTAGAACAAGTTCGAGAAATCGGTGAATTTCTCAGCCGACCACCGCTAGAAGCTGCGCGTTCAGTCGTAGTTTTGGAACAGGCAGAAACAATGGGTGAGGGAGCCGCTAACGGCTTGTTAAAAACATTGGAAGAACCGGGTAAAGCAGCGCTAATTTTAATTGCTCCGACAGTAGAAGTTTTGCTGCCAACTTTGATTTCCCGTTGTCAAAAAATCCAGTTTTCTCGGCTGAATCCCGAAGCAATGGGGCAAGTCTTGCAGCAAGCGGGATTCGCGGAGATTTTAGATCATTCCGAGGTAATGGGGATGGCTCAGGGAAGTCCTGGGGAGGCAATTGCTATTTGGCAGCAACTGCAATCAATACCCGATGATTTGCTGCAAAAGGTGAAGCAGTTGCCTCAAAATCTGCGGTCTGCTTTGGAATTGGCCAAGGAAATTGATAAAACTTTAGATACTGAATCTCAGTTGTGGTTAATCGATTATTTACAGCACTGTTACTGGCAGCAATTTTTGGCAGGAGGAATTAGTCGATCGCCCTTAGAGCCCTTGGAAAAAGCGCGACAATATTTGCTAAACTACGTACAGCCACGATTAGTTTGGGAATGCACACTGATGGGGATATGTCAAGCATAACCTAGTGCCAAGTTTTCTGCCAATACCATGAGTAACACAATGGAAAAAGCCACATTTGCCGCCGGTTGTTTTTGGGGAGTTGAACACAAGTTTCGCGCCGTTGCGGGTGTCGTCTCGACTGCTGCGGGCTACACCGGAGGTCACTGGCCCAATCCCTGCTACCTCGACGTTTGCGCCAGAGTGACCGGTCACGCTGAAGCCGTGCTGGTAGAGTACGATCGATCGCAGGTGAGTTACGAAGCACTGCTAGATGTATTCTGGGACTGTCACGATCCTACCCAACTCAATCGCCAAGGCCGCGACAGAGGCGAACAGTACAGGTCTGTGATTTTTTATCACAATTCCGAACAAGAAAAAGCCGCTCGCCTCTCCAAACACAAATTGCAAATTTCCGGTAAATACGACAAAGATATTGCCACCGAAATCAAACCTGCTGGTAAATTTTATATGGCAGAGGATTACCACCAGCAATATATTGAGAAGAAGCGGCTTTCGTCAGAAGTTATTAGTTAACAAGTAGACAGACTCGACAAAAAATAAAATATCCTAGGGACCCCTAAGGCAATGATCTATACTAGCGGTCAGTTTATGATTAATGCAAAACCGGGCATCCCCCAGGTCATGTTTATTTCCACCTACTTAGGAATGAAAATTTAATAATTTTAGCGTCTGCTAAATAGTCGGAACTGCACGATAATTCCATTTGGGTAGATATTCATCAAAAATAATTTTCATTGT
>NZ_JAUBVJ010000076.1:0-30697 GCF_036702785.1 Microcoleus sp. AR_TQ3_B6
TATTTGGTCGCTGGGGACAGGCTCCGCAGACTGGGGAATTTGCAATTGAGCCAGCAGGGAAGTCAGTTCTTCCATCAAGCTTGCATCGTCGCTGTCTTCTGCCGATTCGCCTTCTTCTAAAAGTTTGATTCGATCGCCGTGATTTTGAACAATTTCGACAATCATCCTCAGCAAGGAGGCCAGATTTTCAGTCATGCGTTTAACGTCCTCTAAATTGGGATATTTGGGTTCTGTGTCGGTCTCTCCCGACTGTAATTCACCACTTTGTCGGCTTGGATCAACTTTTTCAGCACTTCCGCCAGTCCAGTCGGTAAGAAACCCCCGGGTATCAGTGCCTTTCCCGCTATACGTTAGTTATTGGGCCGCTTGCGTTTAGCCCTGGCAGGTGTCGCCAGCTTTACTACATATCCAAGAGTTCAAAACCTTTGCTCTCAAGACTCTGCGCAAACTGGTGCATCATCGCAGCGCCAGCGGCCAAAGTTTGGAGAGAAATCTGTTCGTCACTGGTCGCAAGTTCTGCGACCCGGTTACCGGTACAGTGACAACCGAGGTTTTGCAAAAATTTATCGCAAGGTTCCTCGCAAAATTCGTCGCCTAATTCCCCTGACGGTGTGAGTATGTCCGCTTCAGGGTTCCAGCCGAGTTCCAGCACTTTGTAAGTTTCAGAATCTTGGTTAAACAAGTTTTGAAGTTGCTTGGCCACGTCGATCGCAATTTTCGCAAATTCACTAAGCGGCGGAAGTTCTACAAATGCCGCTGGTAGCATCTGCATATCGTTTACTTCTTGGGCATACTTTTCTAAGTCGGGTGCTTCCATCACTCACTCCTCATCCATGATGACTATCTCTGCCGCTTCAGTTGGGTGAACCGGTTCTTCTTCGGACTTGAGCTCTCGTCGAACCCTGTTAAAGAATCCTGTAGCGTCTGCTGGATGAGTTTCCTCAGAGTCCGGAGTCTCTGGCGAATTTTGTGTTTTTGGTGTGGGTTTCTGTGGTTCAGTCATATATTCCTATGCTTTTAAAATTCGTCAAAAGAATATGGTGATGGTGGTGGTCTCAGCTTTTTTTGCCGGCGGGAGACGCTTGCAAAAACTTTGTGAGGTTCACAGCTTTCCTCCGGCTTCTGCCAGCCGAGTTCGAGCACTTCATGAATGGCACTTTCGGGATTGAAGCTTGATTGAATTTGCTTGGCTGCTGCGATCGCACTTGGGAGTAGTGGGTGGTGTTCTATTGCCGGATTTGCCGCCGTGACGATTTGAACGAGAGTAACCAAGGCGAGCGCCTGGTCTGCTGGCAGTTCGATCGCCGCTGGAGGCAGCGACTCAATCTCGTCCATTTCTGCGTGGTGCCTGTCAATGAGTTCGTCAGCGTAGGACTGTAGAGGGTCTGTCATTTGTTAACAGCCTCCCTAAAGGCTTTTCCCGCCGAAAAAGTCGGCACCCTGGTGGCGGGAATTTGAATAGTCTCACCAGTTTGGGGATTGCGCCCCTCCCTGGCAGATCGCACTTTCGGCTCAAAGGAACCAAAGCCGACCAGGGTTACTTTGTCGCCATCGGCAACCACTGCCATGACGATTTTGAGCAAAGCTTTTACAGCATCTTGAGCTTGCGTCTTGGTTAGATTGGCTTCATCCGCTACTTCTTGAATAAGTTCGGCTTGGTTCATTAGTTGATCGGGTGTTGGTTGCTAGTAATTGGCTGTTGTTGGGCCTGCGACTACTTCGGTTGGTCTACTTGATTAGAAAAATCTCCACCTGTTCGATATTTGACTTTCCGTAAATGGATTGTTGCAAATTCGATCAGCTGCCAGGCCTCAAATAAGTGAGCCTGCGACTGTGCATCAGTTTCTCCTGGAAGTTGGTCGGCAATCCAGGCTCCTATCTTAGTGAGTTCGATCCATTGTTCTGTAAGTGTTTTTTCATTAGTCGATCGGGTATTAGTCATTGGTAATGGTCAGTTAGGCCGCCGTCACCACCCGACGACCTGTCGGAATTTACCGATGGTGCGGTTGCTTGTTAGTTTTGTCGCCCTCGCATTAGATCGTGCCTCCGTTTCAAAATTCGATAATCCTCGGGTAAATCCTCAATCCTTTCTATCCCTAGTTCGGAGGCGATGAGCTTGAGATCGAGCAGACTGTAGTCATCTGAAAGTCCGGTCACATCTATTCGCATAGATTTGGCTAGAGATTTCAATGAAACCCCAAGTGCTTTAGCTACCAACGTGGCGCTATCTAATTTGGGACTGTACTTGCCGGCAACCCAAGAATTAATAGTCACTTCAGCAATGCCAGAGTCCCTACTTAACTGTCTTTGATTGGTGCCAGCTTGCTCGATCAGTCCTTTCAATGTGATTTCTGGGTCGTTGATGTGGTCGTTGATGTCTGGATTCATATTAGCATGAATCCATAGCTCACTATTGACACAGTGATAAGTCCATAGTACGCTATGGATAGGTAGATACAACAAGGTCTTTGGCTCACTGAACTGGTTTTGCCAAATCTCTAAGTTGAGTCTCCCACGTTGAACGCATTGCATACCCAACGGGTGGGATTACCCTCTCACCCTCTCTAGAGAAATATGATGTACACGCTCGAAGAACTGAAACGAAAGAACTTCGCCGAGCTCAAACAAATCGGAGATGAGCTTAATGTGTTCCCAGAGGGCGATCGGCGTTACCGCCAAACTTGGATTGATGCCATTGTTGGCGTCAATTCCCCACTGCTGCAAGTGCTAGAAGTTTCCCCCGCGGAGGAAGTTCAAGCCCAGGAGAAGCAAGTGCTGGAAGTTTCCCCCGCGGAGGAAGTTCAAGCCCAGGAGCAGCAAGTGCTGGAAGTTTCCCCCGCGGAGGAAGTTCAAGCCCAGGAATGGGTAGACACCGAGCCACCAAATCGAGAAGATTATGAATTTCGCGAAGAGTACGATGAGGCTCTCAAGGAATGGCGGACTGCAACAAACCAGGAGGCACCGCTGGAATCCAAGTTTGGCCGCATCGTTTACCCCAAACCGGCCGAAGAGCCGATCGCACAAGCGGCCAAAACTTCCCCCGGTGTTGATGTCGATTACATCCAAGCGCAACTCGAAGAGCCGCTTCTTGAATCTTCCCCAGGAGCTTGCGATTGCCCGTTCTGTGGCGCTCAGCATGGGCTGTTTACAACTAGAGATCACATGGATAGATTCGTAACCCGCTGCCTGCACTGCGCTTACAGCAGACTCAAAACTTATCCCGGTGCAATTAGAACGTTAGCTCAGGAGTCGGTACTACCATCCAAGCCTGGTGGGACTTTTTGCAAGCTGGCTGCTAAGCCGACCGAAAATTCCCCCGGTGTCAAGGTCCATTACGTTGAGGATGTTTTGCCCGATTGCGTTGTGTGTTTCGACGACAAATATATTGAAGATGCCTCGGGTCGCTTTTTTAAATGTGTTCACTGCACTGAGCAAAAAGTGAGCCAAATTGCGATCGCACAGGCGGCCAAAACTTCCCCCGGTGTCAAACCCGATCAGAATCCGGTCTTGACTGGCATCGCTCTTTCTGATAGGTTTCTCGCCACTTACCCGCCATACTTTGGCGAAGTTCACTGCAAGGCAGAAGTCACCGGGCAACTCAACTTGCTCGAACCGGACATCGAAGACGAACCCCCAGACCCGGACGATTTTGAATCCCTCGATGCGTTCCGCGAGGCGATCGCACGCTGGGACTGGGAACATCCAAGCAGCTTAGATCATTTCTCCGATCTTTTACCAAGCTCCGTGCAGAACGAGCCAAGCTCCGTGCAGAACGAGTTGCCGCTGCAAGTATCGCTTGATTCGTTTTGCCTGTGGGCCCATTGCCCCGCTGACTGGTATGAGCCGGCCGTTTTACTCGAACTCTCCAAAGTGTCGGAACTGTCGCCGACCTGCGAAAGTTCCATCACTTTGGACTTTTTTATTCCGACTTTTGGCAGTTTGGGCGATCGGTTCAACGGAAGCGACGAACCGCCCGACACAGGGATTTTCGCCCGATTGCCTAAGCCGAAGCCCCCCAAATTTCCCCCGCAAGCAGTGAGTTGGGCACAAGTCAACCACAAGTCAACCACAAGTCAACCACAAGTCAACCACAAGTCAGCACAAGTCAGCAGGCATCCTGAAACTATCTCGAAGCTATTTCACCGCGTCGCCGCTGGCAGTAGCACCCAGCCGGCTCGATCGCCTCCGGGAGGTGATGATTAATTTGCATAAGAGTTCAACAATGACGTATTTGTAATCCTGCTTCTGAACCGTTTGTGCGATCGTCAATCGAACCGGCGATCGCTTCCTCTCTACCAACTACTAAATTTTTCAACTCTCGTGAATCTCGTACACATTTACTGTGATGGTGCTTGCTCGGGGAACCCTGGCCCAGGCGGTTGGGCTGCCCTCCTGACAATTCCAGATACATCAATCAAAAAAGCATTTACTGGCGGAGTACACAAAACCACTAATAATCGTATGGAATTGACCGCTGCAATCCAAGGTTTGAAAGCTTTGAAAGCACCTTGTAAAGTTGAACTATTTTCCGACTCAACTTACGTCTGTCACACCATGTCTCGTAATTGGAAGCAAAATGCCAATCGCGATTTGTGGCAGCAACTAGATGAGATTGCAGCGACGCACGAAGTAACTTGGACTTGGAAACCGCGCAACTCTACCCCAGAACTCTCGGAGTGCGATCGGCTCGCTAAAGAGCAAGTTATTAAGAGCAATTGCTAGTTAATACGATCGCTTCCTTTCTACTAATTACCCACTAACTACCGCAATGATTAACGTTAAGATTACAGCCCCCGTCTTCAAAAAAAACGAGTTTGGATATTTAGAGCGCAAGGCTGACATTCAAATAGCGGGCGATTTCAATAGCTTTTCCGAAGGTTATAAATTTTTGAGAACTCAGATTGATGAACTCCTACAGGAGCAGCAGGCAGAGAATACTCTTTTCCTTGACCATGACAGATTGCAGGAAGAAATCGCTAGCAAGGAAAGGACTCTCCAGCGAATCAACAAAAGCATAGGAATTGCCAGAGAACAATTTCAGCGACTGCAAAACTTCCTCGAACGTCTAGGCATCAACCCTAACGCTTATTCCTTGACTATTGCTGATAAGCCCATAGAATTAAGCACTTCTTCCAGCGTTTGTGCGGAGGTGGTAGACCCTATCTCTTTTGACTTGTTGAATCAGGACGACTCTACAGAAGATGAGTTTTAACCATGGAGATAACCGCTGACTTTAATGATACTTTCTGGGAACCGCCAGAAAGCGAATTTCAACCTCTTTTAGACTTCGAGAATGAAGTGTTGAGCGAGGTTCCGCACAATGATATTTCACTTCTAACTCAGCGCATTAAGCGCTCGTTCCTCGACTACGTGCGCCAAGGCATCATGCTTGAGGCCGTGTGTCGTTACCGCTTATATAAACGGCAATACAGAGACTTTGCCGAATACTGCAAACAGGCTTTAGGGCGATCGCCCTACTACTGCAAGCGCATAATTCAAGCGGCACAAATCTGTTTGCAGCTCATCAAAGCCAAGTTTAGAATCCTGCCCACATCGGTAGCCCAAGCGCTGCCACTCCTTAAGTTTGCCAAAGTTGATGAGTACGGCGAAGGCCAACTGGAAGACAAATGGCAAACTGTCATTGACGAGAACCCACCCGAATCAATTACGGCTATCAAAATTGCCGAAACTCTCGACGAAGACCCAGAGGGCCGAGCCAAGCAAGTTCGCATTGGCGGCAAAGCTTACCAGTTGCTGCAAAAGAAAGCATTAGAAGCGGGGATGACAGTTTCTAAGTATCTGGAAAGGCTAATCAAGGGCGAACCGCTCGACGAGGAACCACCTGACGATATAGAGGGGACGGAGCTGACACCCGAAAAAGAAGCGATTTGTGATCGGGCAGAAGCTTTCGTCAAAAAAGCTAAGCCCGCTAGGCGAGGATTTGCTATCAAAAAGCTATCACGACGCCATCAAAAAGCTATCAGTGCCAGCAGCGGTAGATCCGACCAAGTGTCGGACTCATCGTAATTTCTAAACCATCATGAACAATCCAAACGAGGATTCGGCGAAATTTCCCTCAGCGAGGCCTGAAATCACAGCGGAAATAGTGGCGCTCGACTGCCTAATAGCAGATTTAATTTTAAAATGCCAGGGCAGCGCGCGTGAACTCGACAATTTAGTGGGTGTACTAGACAACCATCTAGCAGCCTGTGAAGTGGAGCGAGACAATCTGCTAGGGCTTGAAAGCGAGCAGCCTTTGACAATGACGGATTTACCAATAATTGAGCAAAAAATGATTTTTGGGTCTGGTTTGTTTTCCGCTTTTTTGTTGGAAGCGGTCGCCCAACTTACTCAAACAGATCCAGAGTTGCTAGGGGAGAGAATATCTGAGAAAGTCAACGAACACATGGCTGAAATTTCGCCCGATGAAATTACCAACACTTTAAATAGGTATCTTATAAAGCACGCAGAAGCCCTGGAGGAATACCACAAGAAATTTCTAGTACGAATGCAAATAGATAACAATTAGTCAAAAAAGACAAGCAGTTGATTATTAACCGCTTGCCTCCGAACTCGTGTTTCACTATCACACATAACAGCCTACCATGAAAGCCAACGTTCAAACTCAACGCATTGCCGAGCTAATCAAGTCAGCCAAGCAGCAGTTCGGCGATTTCAGTGAAGTCAAAAAGCAAGAAATCTTTTTAACAATCAAGGAAGCTAAAGCTAGAGGATTGTTGCGGAAACAGCCCCCAGACCGATGCTTAAGCAATTATGTCAACGCTGCCAACCACCTATTAAGAAGCTACGCAACGGATGAATTTGCAGCGGCATTAAATCAAAGTCTTGATTATATATATGTGTACGTCGCCCTAGTCGGCACCAATTCCATCACCGTTACCGCCTGACGAGTGCTGTTTCGACTCGGCGGCCGAAACTCCCCCTTAATAATGGGGAGTCGCGGGATGAGTCGCAAGACAAGTGGCGCTTTAAGACGGAAATTAGCTTAGTTGCTATTAGCAATTCGTAAGCGCCAGCCCGCTTTATCAAACCGGACAAATAAACGAGCCTTAATCAGTGAAGTAAGCATTAATTTGCTTTTGGGAGATTCGTAGGCTCTTTTGTCCTTTCAACCCTTTCTCTCCCTAAACTAAATGAAATATTTAATCGTAGGCATCGACGTTAGTCGGTCGTCCATTGCCGCGTGCTTTATGCTGGAAAAACCCAGCAACCCCCGTGATGATTATTTTGATGCCGACATCGAAGTATTTCACTCGAACATTGAAAATTTGAATCGACTTAAGACAAAAATCGAAAGCTTCCAAGCGGACAAAGTGGTGGCTATTTGCGAACCAACCGGGATGAATTACGCGCGACTGTGGATGAACAAGCTTAGCGACTGGGGCTGCGAGGTCAGGATGATTTCCAACAGCAAGCTGCCTAACTACAGGGCAGAACTCATGGGAAAAGAAGGCAAGAGCGGGGCAAAGACTGATGACATTGACGCCTTTGCGATCGCCTGCTGGTACTTCGACAAACCCGAAACCAGCTACCTCAAAATCCGCGACCCATTAGTTAATCAGATTAAGGGCATCTGCCTGCGGCTCGAACATCTCAACCGATTGCAGACCCCCATCGTCAACAGAATGAGACAGGAGCTAGCGTGGCAATGCCCAGAGGTTGCTTTAGTGCGATCGGCAAAACTGCAAGACGACGTGCCGCCACTGCTATGGGGTTGGCTGGCTGGGCGGCGAAAGTCGAAAAAGTACGATCGCATTTTGGAAGCGACGATCGGCTCTGGCATCGAGCCTCAAACTCGCTGGGCGGCCAAGCAATACTGCGAAATCGAAGAAGAAATGTTCAAACTGAAAAAGCAGTTGGTGCAACTGATTGACCATCCCCAGTTCGAGAAATATCGGCAGATTTTTACAAAGTTCGGCTTTGGCTACCAGCTCCAGGGATACTTGTTCGGAGCGATTTACCCGATCAAAGACTTCCTCAAGGATGGGCAACCTGAAGTCAAAATCCGCAAGAATCGCCAAACCGGACAGGATTCCAAGTTAAAATTGTCCGAGCGCCGCTTCATGCGAGCCGTCGGGATGGGTGTTGTGCGGGAGGACAGCGGCCAGAAAAAAAAGGGTAAACAGTCGGGCAGCGCGCTCTGTAGAAAAGCACTCTGGCAATGGTGCTTTACTCGGCTGGAGGTGGCCCGGAACAATCCGCCGCTGCAATTCACTTATGGGCAGGGGGAAAATTTAGAAAAGATGTCACCGGCTGAAAACTTAAGACGACGGAAAAAGGGTGGCACTCCGGTCAAGCTAGCTCGCCAGCGCGTAATAGCCCGCTGCATTCGCGAGCTTTTTAAAGAATTGTGCAGCATTGTCAAAATCTAAAATCTAAAATCTAAAAGACCCCCAGGAGTAATCTGTCTGCGGGTCTTTTAATCGGTCAAAAAATGTTTACAGTGAATTGCTTTCGGCGGCTTCAATATTATTGACCTTCCCGAGTTAGCATCGCGGCTGCAAATTCCTTGCGTTGCTGTCATGCGCCGCCAACCAGATTTAGCTGCTGTTGAAAAAGCCCTCCGCTATTTACCCGACTCGGAATACCGTTTAGAATTGTTGCGCCGCGCTGGTATAATTTACGCTTTTGAACCTTTCTTTTTTCAAGTGTGCGGCGAACAACCAGAAGTAATAGCGAGGGTGCTCCAGCGTTTGACAGACACTGGTAAAGTTCCTGAAGCTTTGCGTTTGGCTCATTTGATTGGTGCGGCTGTAATTACTGGGGTTAGCGGCAGTTCTGCTTGAATTATTGTTAAGAACGGGCTCTTTGGCCCGTTCCACAAACAGTAATTTTTTTGTGGGGGTTGACCGGAGATCCGGTTAAGAACGGGCAAGATGCCCGTTCCACAAAGAGTAAATTTTCTTGTGGGGTGGGCAGGAGAGCCCGCCCATGAAAGGCTGATTGACAAGGGTTCAATATCTCTGTTTATACTCGCTTACTTAGATAATCTCGCCGTCTATTTCACCGAAGTCGATTTTAGTTCCCACCGCCAAATTCAGGGCACTTTCAGGTTCTACCATTTTTAGATCGCCTTGAATGTCTGTAGCCCACCAAGCGCGATCGCACAAATTTGTCAATTCTAACGAAAGCTCGTCACTCGATCGAGAATTGACTGTAGCAACAACACCGTTAGAGGCGATAGCTTTTAAACTCGGTATGTCAGAGGTGAATAGTTGAGTTCCCGCAGTTAGAGGAATAACTCGACTGCCTAATTTCAGAAAAAATGGACTCCTAGTAAAAGAATTGGCTGCGGATTTTTCTGCTATAGTAGCAGGCGGAACCTGAACAGAAGTTGCAGCGGGCAAGTCAGAGTTTCCTACTGTAATTGTACAGTTGCCGATTTTCTTTTGGTCGCCCGATCGCAAATAACTCACCGCCCCGCTATCAACATTCTCGCAAACAATTCGACCTGCTTCCAATTGAAACCGCATAGCCAAGGGCGAAACATTAGGAATGCAGATAATAGACAAATTTTCATCACTGCCAAAAGTGATGGGTTCCGAGCCCAGAGTGAGAGTGCGATTTGCTCCGGTATCGTAACTAATTACCAGCCAAGCTTTGTTGAACAAAGTTTCGGCTACAACTAGCATAATTCCAATCCAAAAACCGATCGCAGCACAGCCAGCTAAACGGCCCGCCGTACCGGATAAATTGTAAGCAAACAGAATAAACAAACAGCCGCCCAACACACCCCCAACACCGCCGCCTCCCATGCCGCGAAGCGCTCCCAAATTAGGAATCCGCTGTGCGAGTCCAAGTCCTAACAAACTGCCAGCTATTCCCCAGCAAATTACTCGCAATAATTCGTTGTCTCCCTCGCCAATCCCGCTGTAAATAGCTTCGGCGATCGCCCCAGAAATGGCTCCTGCTATTAAACCAAACACTCCGCCATTTTTTAAAGCCTGTTTAAATTGAGGCTTGCCTTTGATATAGTAATAATAGCCCAACATGATAGCAGTAGCAATGCCACCGCCTACTAACCCAAACCAGCGAGCTGTGGACAATACACGGTCAGGAAAAGATGCCGAACCAGTGAGTCGCTGCATGAAAGGTTCGGTGATTAGATTGCCGGCGAAACCGCCGACTGCACCGCTAATGCCAAACTGCAAAGCTTTTTTAAGGGCTGATAGATTTCTTTTCACGGGCACCAAATTAAAAGTGAGAGTCAAGTCTAGCTACAAGCTCGAAAATCACGATTTCCGACGATCTGATATCTGGCAATATTATCAAGAACAGGCTTCCCTAGCCTGTTCCACAAACACAAAGAGTGAGTTTTTTTGTGGGGAGTAGGGTTGGGCAGGTGCCAAGGAGTGTCAACTTAAGCTTTTAGTCCGCCAGTCCTCCCACCCGGCAGTCCGCCAGGGAATGAATTCCCTGTCTAATAGCTAAAGTCCTCTAAAAGAGGACTGAATAATTCATTAGTCCTCTTTTAGAGGACTTTCGCTTTGAGGCAGGGGTTTCAACCCCTGACGGACTGACGGACTATCGGTTTTACCTTAAGTTGACACTCCTTGGGCAGGAGATCCCGCCGCTCCAAGACTTATTCAGAATGGTGCTCTTCGGTGATACGATCGCACATCTCCCCCCATCTCCCGCTTCCCTCCCTCTCAGGGCCAAGCCTTGGAACCTCGCGCCCTCGCCCGTCACCACTCCCCCGCGAGGCATAGATAGCCTGCAACCCTTGCTGCGAGGTAATTTGAGATGGTTTTTTCCTGTTAAATTTTAACTTCTGTGACCCAAGCGAGGGCCCAAATATGAAAAGGAATATTACAAACTATTACAGTAACACTCAGAATGTGAACATAATGCCTCAAAATACTTGCGAGAGGTAGTTGCGTCAGAGGAGCAATATCCTTACTAACTGCCGGACAGTCACTCGATCGCCACTAAGTGGCCTGCTGCAATCTCGATCGTAAATTAAAGATCGCATCAGTCATTTGTGGTATTGTAAGCGACAGGCTTAGTGCGGGCACTCACAAGCGCACCGGCGTGAAGAACAAGCGCCGTCAAACAGCGAAGGCAGGCTGCAGCCAACAACTTTAACAGTTGCTGACTGTGGAAAGTCCAGCCTTCCCCGTCAAAGCTCCTGCCCGAGCATGAAAGGTAAGGGATGCAAGCGCCCCCCCGTCGCTAGCTCAGCGCAGAGCAGTTCGTATAGCAAAATATCCAGCGGGTACACACAAGATGAGTATCGTCACCAAATCAATCGTCAACGCAGACGCCGAAGCTCGCTACTTGAGCCCAGGTGAATTAGATCGGATCAAGAGCTTTGTCACCTCTGGTGAACGCCGCGTCCGCATCGCCCAAATTTTGAGCGAATCCCGCGAACGCATCGTCAAGTCAGCAGGCGACCAACTTTTCCAAAAGCGCCCTGATGTTGTTTCTCCCGGCGGCAACGCTTACGGCGAAGAAATGACCGCAACTTGCTTGCGCGACCTCGACTACTACCTGCGTTTGATCACCTACGGAATCGTAGCTGGCGACATTACTCCGATCGAAGAAATCGGTATTGTCGGCGTCCGCGAAATGTACAAATCTCTCGGCACCCCGATTGAAGCCGTCGCCGAAGGCGTTCGCGCTATGAAAAGTGCAGCAAGTTCGCTGCTGTCTGGAGAAGACGCTTCCGAAGCTTCCTCTTACTTCGACTACGTTATCGGTGCGATGCAGTAAGGAATTGCGATTTTAGATTTTCGATTTTAGATTGAAGAATTGGGCGTTACTGGTAACAAGCTAAAAGCTTTTGCAGATAAAGGGCCACTTAAAAATCTCAAATCCCAAATCCCAAATCCCAAATTCTAGCTCCAAAATTGGACTGACTCAGCCACTTTCTAGGAAACAAGACAACCATGCAAGACGCAATTACCGCCGTTATCAATTCCTCTGACGTTCAAGGTAAGTACCTCGACATCAGCGCTCTAGACAAGCTCAAGAACTACTTTGCTTCTGGCGAACTGCGCGTCCGCGCCGCTACAGCCATCAGCTCCAATGCAGCTACAATCGTCAAAGAAGCAGTTGCTAAGTCTCTGTTGTACTCTGACGTAACTCGTCCCGGCGGCAATATGTACACCACTCGTCGTTATGCAGCTTGCATCCGCGACTTGGACTACTACCTGCGCTACGCCACCTACGCCATGCTTGCTGGCGACCCTTCCATCCTCGATGAGCGCGTGCTCAACGGTTTGAAAGAAACCTACAACTCCTTGGGCGTACCCATCGGTTCTACCGTACAAGCAATCCAAGCAATGAAAGAAGTCACCGCTGGTTTGGTCGGTTCTGACGCTGGTAAAGAAATGGGCGTCTATTTCGACTACATCTGCTCTGGCTTGAGCTAAGACTCAGGAAGAAGGAAGAAGGAAGAAGGAAGAAGAAGGAAGAAAGAAAAATATTTATTTCTTGCCTCTTTTAACTTTTAACTTTGGACTTGTTACCTTTGGCTTTGAAAAGAGGTCAGGGAAGTTGAGAGTGATTGCTAGACCGTCAAAGGCTGGTCGAGAAAGCCCGACGAGTTTTAACGAGCTAGTTTTGACTCCTAACTCCCTGCCTTCAATCTTTAAAAAATCCATCTAAAAATCAGTAAACCTACTCAGGAGTTAGTTTCCCATGAGAATGTTTAAGGTGACTGCTTGCGTCCCCAGTCAAACTCGCATCCGCACTCAGCGCGAATTGCAAAATACCTATTTTACTAAGCTGGTTCCTTACGATAACTGGTTCCGGGAACAGCAAAGAATTATGAAAATGGGCGGCAGAATTATTAAAGTGCAACTGGCTACGGGTAAGCCCGGAGCTAATACCGGTTTACTTTAAGTCCCAGGCTGGATTAGTAGAGGGGTAAGAGGTCGCGATCGACCTCTTTTTTGTTTGTTATGATTTTAGCTAATAACTATAAGACTTATGCACTTGTTGTCATCAACCCGGTTGCTTCGTAAATTTCTCGTTGCTAACCCAAGATTTGGCTTAGAAACCGGGTTGATGGCTGTAATTCTTAAACTAACGACTAATGGCTAATGACATTCGACGCTTCATTCCATTTTTTGACCCCAGCGCGTCTCAATGGGCCGCTGAGGCTCGCTGGCTGAGGTGGCTGACTTTTCTGTGGCTGTTTGTAGGGCTGACAGCTTTGTTTTCGGCTTCCTATCCCATTGCAAATTCTGAATTTGGAGACGGCCTTTATTATTTTAAACGACAGCTAATCGCAGTGGCGATCGGGCTGGCCGGTTTTAACTTGATGGTATACTCCCCCCTGCGCTACCTGCTGAAAACAGCTCAGTTAGGCGTCCTGTTGCTGCTGGGATTGCTCTGGTTGACCTTAGTTCCGGGAGTGGGAACCAGCATCAACGGGGCGACTCGCTGGATATCTCTGGGCCCGGTTCCGATTATTCAACCTTCTGAGTTGATAAAGCCGTTTTTCATTCTCCAAAGCGCCCGCATTTTCGGCAACTGGCCCCGGTTGACGAATAAAGTTCGCTTTACTTGGCTGGGCATTTTCGGTGCAATGCTGTTGGGAATTTTGTTGCAGCCGAATTTAAGCACCACGGCTTTGTGCGGGATGACTTTGTGGTTGGTGGCTTTGGCGGCGGGCTTGCCTTACTTGCAGTTGGGCGCAACGGCTATGGGGGGAATGCTTTTAGCGGTTTTAAGTATTAGTTTTAGGGAATATCAGCGCCGCCGGATTATGTCTTTTCTCAATCCTTGGGCGGATCCGATGCAAGACGGCTATCAGTTGATTCAAAGTCTGCTGGCTGTGGGTTCTGGGGGGATTTGGGGTGTGGGTTTGGGGATGTCGCAGCAAAAGTTATTTTATTTGCCGATTCAGTACAGCGATTTTATTTTTGCTGTGTTTGCTGAGGAGTTTGGTTTGGTGGGAGGTTTCTCACTGTTGCTGATGTTGGCGGCTTACGGTACGGTGGCTTTGAGGGTGGCGACGCGGGCCCGGAATCTTGAGTCTCAGTTGGTGGCGATTGGGGTGATGGTGGTGATGGTGGGACAGTCGCTGCTGAATATTGGGGTGGCGACGGGGGTTTTACCGACTACGGGTTTGCCTCTGCCGTTTTTTAGTTACGGCGGTTCTTCGATGTTGGCGAGTTTGTTGTTGTCGGGGTTGCTGATTCGGGTGGCTAGGGAGAGCTCTGAGGCTGATGTGGTTTCTTTGGACCGCCTCCGGGGGAAGCCGGGAAAGCCGAAGTTGCGATCGAACAACGGCAATACACAAACTGAATAATTTGTCAATAGCAAACACACCGGATTAACTTCCAGGCTCTGCCTGGGAACCAATCCCCAGAGGAAGAGCCTCGATTCTGGCTGGGGCAAATTGGAGGCCCAGCCTCCGGATCTGCGTTACCAGGCAGAGCCTGGTAACGAGTAATAACGAGTAATAGCTGATAAAAACTAACGATCGACTATTTCCGCCCGTCACCCTTATTTGGCGGTTCTTCTTGTTGTTCTTGAGGTTTAGCTGTGATGTCAGTTAATTCTTTTTTGTCGGGTTTTGGTGTTTCTGGAGTTGAGTTAGCCATTGAGTTTTTCCCTAAATAGATGCACCGCTTAATGATATCTTTTCCGGCTACAAATGTATGGCTGTAGATAGGGGGAGGAAAATCTAGACAGACAATTTTGATGCAATTCGATTTGGGCTTTAATATGAGACAGCATTATGTATATGAAAATGGCTGTCGCTTGCTATACTGCTGGAGGGTTGCAGCCAAACAAATCGGAGGCGGAGGCAAAAACACCTTTGGTAAGAATTAAATGCCGAAAGGGCATCTCGAACGATTAACCCTTGCTGCTGCAATTTTCCCAGCATTCGCGTTACAGTTACCAGAAAGAATTGGTTTAAAGCCCAAAGCCCGATCGGGAGAAATTAAAAGAAGACTATTCATTACTCCAATCCTCTTCCTTCCAGTTAGAGGTCGCTATCTTGCGGTCAACAGTCAACAGTCAACAGTCAACAGTCAACAGTCAACTGAACCGCGTCGTGCAAATCGCATTAGCAATATCTTGATGTGTCAAGCGGATGCTCAAACCAGAGGCCTGTCAAAAGTTATGAAACTGCAAAACATGGGATTGTCGGCACTGATCTCAATCTTAGCGGCGCTGACTGTAGGCGAGTTTCGGTTGATCCCTAATCCTCAATTTAAAATCATCAATTCTCAGGCCTTGGCTCAAACCCAAGCTCAGCAAGCCGAAGCAGACCGACTGTTAAAGGAAGGGATTCAGCAGTATGATATTAGTCAATTTCAAGTTGCATTGCAGTCTTGGCAACAGGCACTAATAATTTATCTAGAAATTAAAGACCGCCAAGGCGAAGGGTGGGCTCTGGGAAGTCTGGGAATTGCTTACCATTCCCTCGGCGACTACGCCAAAGCGATCGAGTACCAACAGCAGTCGTTGGCGATCGCCCGAGAAATTAAAGACCGCGAAAGCCAGGGGTGGGCTCTGGGAAGTCTGGGAATTGCTTACGATTCCCTCGGCGACTACGCCAAAGCCATCGAGTACGCTCAGCAGTCGTTGGCGATCGCCCGAGAAATTAAAGACCGCGAAAGCGAGGGGACAGCTCTGGGAAATCTGGGAAATGCTTACCGCAACCTCGGTGACTACGCCAAAGCGATCGAGTACGCTCAGCAGCAGTTGGCGATCGCCCGAGAAATTAAAGACCGCTACAGCGAGGGAGTGGCTCTGGGAAATCTGGGAAATGCTTACCGCAACCTCGGCGACGGAGCCAAAGCCATCGAGTACTCTCAGCAGTGGTTGGCGATCGCCCGAGAAATTAAAGGCCGCCAAAGCGAGGGGGGAGCTCTGGGAAATCTGGGACTTGCTTACTTTTCCCTCGGGGACTACGCCAAAGTCATCGAGTACGCTCAGCAGCAGTTGGCGATCGCTCGAGAAATTAAAGACCGCCAAAGCGAGGGGGCTGCTCTGGGAAATCTGGGAATTGCTTACTTTTCCCTCGGGGACTACCCCAAAGCGATCGAGTACGTTCAGCAGTCGTTGGCGATCGCGCGAGAAATTAAAGACCGCGAAAGCGAGGGGAAAGCTCTCGGAAGTCTGGGAAATGCTTACCTTTCCCTCGGCGACGGAGCCAAAGCGATCGACTACGCTCAGCAGTGGTTGGCGATCGCCCGAGAAATTAAAGACCGCCAAAGCGAGGAGACGGCTCTCAACAATCTAGGATTCGCTCTCTCCCAATCTGGCAATCTCCCAGCAGCAGAGAAAACCCTACTTGATAGTATTAAAGTTTCGGAATCTCTCCGTGCTGGATTAGGCGATGCCAATAAAGTGTCAATCTTTGAAACTCAAACTAACCCCTACCTCACTTTACAAGAAGTCTTCACTGCTCAGAAAAAAACTAATGACGCTTTAGAAATTGCCGAACGGGGTAGAGGCCGAGCTTTTGTGGAGTTACTGGCATCTCGCCTTGCCCCATCTGCATCTGTCCCAATTACTATCAACCCCCCCAATATCCAGCAAATTCAACAAATCGCTAAAGAGCAAAACGCTACCCTCGTCGAGTATTCCATTATTAGGAATGAAGCCCTCTATATATGGGTCATCAAGCCGACTGGTGAAATTACCTTTCGCTCCGTTGACCTCAAATCTCTCGACATCAACCTACCCTCCGCCAGCGAAGAGACAAGAGTATCTGCTGCTACCGGGAGGAGAGGATTAAACGAGCAAGATACAGCCTTAGCTGAGATGATTCGCGGCACTCGCGATGCTCTGGGTGTATGGGGGGATACTGTCAATAAACAAACAGCTAATCCTCCTACTTCTACGACTGCTAATTCTCGGATAATCTACCCCAAATTACAGCACACTTATCAACTACTCATTCAACCTATTGCCGATCTTTTACCTACTGATCCGAATGCTCCTATCATTTTCATTCCCCATCAATCCCTGTTTTTAGTTCCCTTTGTCGCCTTACAAGATCCGACTGGTCAATATTTGATTGAAAAACATACCATCCTCACTGCTCCCGCCATTCAAATTTTGCAGTTCACCCGCCAATCACGGCAAAAAAACCGACAACTTTCTCTCCAAAATAACCTCGTCGTCGGCAATCCAATTATGCCAAAAATAGGCACCCCGCCGCGCCAATTAGCTCCCTTACCGGGCAGCGGACAGGAAGCAATTACAATTGCCCAACTTCTGAAAACTCAAGCAATTACAGGCTCTCAAGCGACTAAAGCATCGATTGTTAAACAGATGCTAAAAGCCCGGATTATTCATCTGGCAACTCACGGATTACTCAATGAAGTGAAGAGCAGAGATTTACCGGGAGCGATCGCCCTGAGTCCATCAGGAAATGATGACGGGTTGCTGACTTCGAGCGAAATCTTGGATTTAAAATTAAATGCTGAATTAGTGGTATTAAGTGCTTGCAATACTGGCAGAGGAAAACTCACAGGCGATGGCGTGGTTGGGTTATCTCGTGCTTTAATTAGTGCTGGAGTTTCTAGTATTATCGTTTCTCTGTGGTTAGTGCCCGATGCTGCGACAGGGGAATTAATGGCAGAATTCTATCGCCAGTTACAGCAAAACCCGAATAAAGCTCAAGCTTTGCGGCAAGCAATGCTGATGACAATGAAGATGCACCCAAATCCTCAAGATTGGGGGGCGTTTACGCTGATTGGCGAAGCAGAATAAGATTTTTTTCTGCCCTTGCTACACTGCTTGAGGGTTGCAGCCAAACAAATCAGACGCGGAGGCAAAAACATCTTTGTTAAGTATTAAATGCCGAGAGCCATCTCGACTGATTAACCCTTGCTGCTGCAATTTTCCCAGCATTCGCGTTACTGTTACCCGCGTCGTGCAAATCGCATTAGCAATATCTTGATGCGTCAAGCGGATATTCAAACGAGTTCCCTCAACCACAGGCTGACCGAAGTCCTGTTGCAATAATAGCAGTAGCTGATACAAACGGTCATCTACTCGCCGCTGTCCGGCGATCGCTAAAATTGCTTCCATTTGCCGCAGCCGCCGTACCATTTGAGGCAGCAACTCGTGAGACAATTGAGGAGAAGCTTCGATTTCCACCATAGAATACCACATCAAATAAACATCCGATGTCGCCGTAGCTTGGTAAGTCTGCAAGCTTGTCAACCACAAACCGAAGCACATCGAAGGCCCAACCCAACCCAAAAGTCCTTCTTCCCCGTTTGGATAAAGCGTACTCAGTTGTGCTAAACCTTGACAGACTCGCCACAGGCCTTGCGACATCATAGGAATGCTTTCGCCCTTGGCATAAAAATGCAAGTTTCGAGTCGCTCCTGTGTTATGCTGGATTTCCGCTAAAAGTGCTTTGGATGTTGGTGGCATATCCCTTATTTCCAGCTAAAAAACATTTGTCTGAGGCCTACGCCTCTCACTCTAAACGACAAAGGTAAAGGTTTGGTAATCGTCTGGTTACCGACAAGATAAGCTTTAGTCATTAGTTGTTAGTCATTAGTCATTAGTCATTAGTCATTAGTCATTAGTTTAGGACTTATGCACCGGTAGCCATCAACCGGGTTTTTTAGATTAAAGACACGGGCTTAAAAGTCTCTAACTCGGTTAAAAAACCCGGTTTATTTCTTCGGAGTGCGTTCAGGACTATAGTTATTAGTTATTAGTGGTTATTTGTTAGTTGTTATAAAATGACTGAGAACACGGTGGCTTGTAAAAAATAAATGTACTCGTTATTCCGGGCATCTTAAATAAATATTTAAGTGGAAGAATGAATCAGAATATTTGTTAATAAATAGTTGGTCGCTCAAGGTTTTATAGAAAACAGAGGCGAGGAAGGAAGTTCGATCGCATCCAAGGGCCCGCCGAGTCAACTACTGCTATCTGCTGCCACAACCTTCAAGAACTTCTAAAATAGTTCAAGAAGGTATCAAAAGACAAAGTAAGGTTTTTCATGGCCGATCAATTAATTCGCGCTACAGCCGCAGAGGGCGGAATTCGCGCTGTAGGCGTCATTTCCACCCGCCTCACCGAAGAAGCAAGACGGCGGCACAAGCTCTCCTACGTGGCTACAGCCGCCCTCGGCCGCACGATGTCGGCAGGGCTGTTACTCGCCTCCAGCATGAAACGGCCAGAATCGAGAGTCAACATTCGCATCAAAGGAGATGGGCCGCTGGGCGGACTTCTGATTGATGCGGGACTCGATGGAACGGTTCGAGGTTATGTGGACAATCCCGAAGTGGAACTGCCGCCCAATGCTAAAGGCAAACTCGATGTCGGCGGAGCAATAGGTGACGGTTATTTGTACGTGGTGCGGGACGTTGGATACGGCTTCCCTTACTCAAGTACGGTAGAATTGGTTTCCGGCGAAATTGGCGACGATCTGAGTCACTATTTGGCAACCTCGGAGCAGACGCCTTCGGCTCTGGTTTTGGGGGTGTTTGTGGGGGCGGCCGGGGTACAAGCGTCTGGGGGTGTGCTGTTGCAGGTTCTGCCGAAGGCGGCAACGGACGAAAAACTCGTGCAAACTTTAGAATCTAGAGTGGCTGCACTGTCGGGCTTTACGCCGCTGCTGCGCTCGGGCAAAACGCTGCACGAGATTCTCGAACAGTTATTGGGAGATATGGGCCTGGAAATTTTCCCGGAAACTCAGATGGTGCGCTTTCACTGTGGCTGTTCGTTCGATCGAGTTTTGGGAGCTTTGAAACTGTTGGGCGAAGCGGAACTCCAAGACATGATAGAAAAAGATGGGGGGGCTGAGGCTACGTGCCATTTCTGCAACGAGGTTTACCAAGCTAGCAGCGATCAGCTTGCGGAACTGATCGGCGATTTGCGATCGAACTCCGGTTCTTGAGACAATAATTGGTAATTGGCAATCATGAGTGCGAGTTGGGGATTGAGGCCTTGACCAATTGCCAATTACCCATTATCAATTACCTAATCACAAAATTTTAATTTTTGCGATTTGGCGAGATCCTCTTGTAGTCTTTCGCCTGCAGGAATATTTAAAAGTGATGAATACATTCTATAAAGCAGTCAATAGCAGCGATCGCTGTTTTGAAATA
Source organism: Microcoleus sp. AR_TQ3_B6 (assembly GCF_036702785.1). Taxonomy (NCBI): domain Bacteria; kingdom Bacillati; phylum Cyanobacteriota; class Cyanophyceae; order Oscillatoriales; family Microcoleaceae; genus Microcoleus; species Microcoleus sp. AR_TQ3_B6. The sequence goes on from NZ_JAUBVJ010000076.1 coordinate 20,070, forward strand.
ATTAAGACAGGCTGATTGTTGTGTGTGGTGAGGATATGAGTCAAGAGCGCAAAACACCAGGCCGTTGGTCTGCATCAGAATCCTTGGAGTCAACAAAGGATACTTCGTCGCTGGTGAAGTTACCAGCAAGGAAAAACCGGGCCCAACGACTTAAAGAGCTCCGTGAGTTGGTTACTTCGGGAAAACAGCCGGGAGGGCATCTGGAACTACCGCCGAATTTGTCTGAGGAAAACTCGCAGCCGCCGGAGGAACACAATCAGTTGTGGCGAACCTGGCCTGCGAAGTGGCAGTTTTGGCTGGCTGTGAGTTTGATGCTGTCGGTGGGTATGGGGTTTGTGGCAATTGCCTCTTTGCTCAACCTGACCACGCAGTCGAATTGCTCAAAGATGTTTTGGCCGACGGCTTCTGCTAACGATCGCTTTTTTTGTGCTCAACAAGCAGCAAGCAAGCGGACGGCGGATGATTTGCTGTTGGCGATCGAATTAGTGAATGCTTTGCCACAAGACCATCCGCTGCGACCGAGAATTAACACTCAAATCGATCGGTGGTCAGAGGATCTTCTCAGGCTCGGAAATGTTAGTTTTCAAGAAGGAAAGCTGGAGGAGGCGATGGCGATAGCTCGCAAGGTTCCTAGAAACGTTCCCGCTTACCCGACGGTGGAAAAGCAGATTGAAAAGTGGCAGTCGATATGGAGCGATGCAGAGAAAATTTACCGCACGGCCGAAGACCACTTGCGTCAGGAAGAGTGGACCCTGGCTTTCCGCCAAGCTACTCTGCTTTTGGATTTGGGAAATACTTTCTGGGAATCGGCTAAGTACGAGGAATTGACTAAGCTAATTCAGACGACTCGGGCTGAGGGCAATAAGTTGGTAAAAGCCCGGAATAAAGCAGCAGAGGGAGGTCTAGACAATCTGGTGCTGGGGATTAAGCTGGCTCAGGGAATTGGTCAAAACAGTTATTTGTATCAAGCTTCCAATAAGGCGATCGCGGAATTTAGCAAGAAAATTATGGAGATCGCCCAAAAACGCTTGCAGGCAGGGGATTGGCAGCAGGCGATCGCGATCGCTAACAAGATTCCCGACACTGCAAATTTAAAGGAAGAAGTTGAGGATTTTAACCAGTTGGCGAATGCTACTTCTCAGGCTTTGACTGGCTCTGTTGAGGGTTTCTCCAAGGCCATCGAGATTGCTGAAAATTTGAAGTCGGGCCGCCCTTTGTACAAACAAGCTCAAGATTTAGTCGGCCGCTGGCAGCAAGAAATAGCTGATGTCAAAGTTTTGGATATGGCAAGCAGGCTGGCGGCGCCGGGAGGGGTAAAGGATTTGAGGGCTGCGATCGCGCAATTGCAAACAGTCCCGGAATCAAATCCCCGCTCCCAGGAAGCTCTCCGTCAAATTAGCAGCTTGAGCCGTCAAATCGAGCTGCTGGAAGACAGTCCGTTTCTGCAAAGGGCGAACGATTTAGCAAGTACGGGCGATCCGAATTCTCTGGAGGCCGCCGTTGCTCAAGCTTCTCGGATCTCTAGAGGTAGGGCGCTTTACGGGGAAGCTCAAACCAAAATTCAAGCTTGGATCGAGAGGAGACAGCGGCTTGTTGACCAGCCGTTGTTGGATAGAGCTCAGCAGTTAGCCGCGGGCGGCAATTTGGCGGGGGCAATAGAGATGGCCCGCCGGATTCGATCGGGACGGGCGCTTTATGAGGAAGCTCAATCGAACATTCGGACTTGGGAGGCTCAATTTGAGGGCGAGCAAGGTTTGGAGAGCGCCCGTCAGACCGCCCGAGCGGGGACTGCGGACGCTCTGCAAAGGGCGATTGTGCTGGCTCTTCAGGTACCCGAGTCGAGTTCGCTCCGGTGGCAGGCGACTGAGGCGATTGATGAGTGGAGCCAGCGGATTTTGGCGCTTGGTGTGGAACAGTCGTCGTCGGATCTGGCAGGGGCGATCGCGACTTTGAAGAAAATTCCCTCGGGCACTCGGGCTTTTGAGCAAGCTCGATCGCAAATCAAAGTTTGGGAGGAGTCGCTGAACCCTCCCGATGCTGAAGTTCCCCCTCCCGAGCCCCCCGAAACAGAGCCACCTCGCAGGTCTCCAAGTCGGTAAATTTGAGGGTGAGAAGCTGCTAACTAATGGGACTTAGACGTTTTAAAGCGGCCAAAAACCTCTCCCTTGCAAGGGAAAGACGTCGATGACCTAAAAATGCCTGAAACCCTTGTAAATACTAGATTTATGCCCATTAGAGCCAAAAGTCTCTTTCTATCTAGGTTTGAAGCAATTTTCGCCTCTGTTTTGGTCTAAGCCCCGCTAATATCTTTACTTATCTGTAGAAGGGAACCCAAAATGAAAACGCCCAAGCAAGTGCTCCAAGACTGGGTTTCTGCTTATAACGCTCGTGACCCTCACGCCCTGATCGAGCTTTACCACGACGATGCAGAGAACCATCAAGTTGCCTTTGGCGATCCTCTAAACGGGCGTGAGGCATTGCTTGAGAGTTTTGTTGCCTTCTTCCAAGCTTTTCCAGACAATTACACGCACGTTGAGAATTTGTTTGAGGATGGCGAGTGGGCGATCGTCGAGTGGAGTGGCGGCGGCACATTTCTAGGTGAGTTTGGTGGCAACCTACCAACTGGCAAAAGTTTTACCCTGCAAGGCTGTGGCTTCTTTCATGTTGTTGAGGGCAAAATCCATTTTCAACGCGGTTACATAGACAAGCACACTTGGTTCATGCAGCTTGGGTTACCGATATCATAAGCTTCCAGTTGTGCAACTGTACAATTATTTCGCATCAAGTCTTTGCTGACGAAAACCTGCGTTGCAGCTAGATACTACCGAAAATAGGCTAACTTGCTTGCTCAACATGGGGCGGGGAGTTTAAACCCCCGTCTCATATCAATTCCCGTTGTATCGGAATGATTAAACCACAGAGGGCACAGAGGACACAGAGAAAGAGAAGAGAGAGATAATAATTCCGATGTTAACGGATTTGATATCACAGCTTGCATTCGGTTAAAACCGACTAAGAATTCATCAATTGCCACCGGATTTGACAAGATATCCTTAATAGTTAATCGCCAACATTTAAAAATTGGTAAATAAATTCTTTGTATTCCTCTTTCACGGGCAGCTCTTCATCGACTTTGAGTCGCCGCCGCACTGCCACAACTTCTTTGCCTTCGATCGGGTTATAACCTAGTTTATCGTATTTTTCCCAATACAATCCCGTTCCCCGGCGCTGCCAAGCCGGCAGTTCGTTAAAATTAATTCCGTTTTGAAACAGCAATTCGTTTTTGAAAGCCACCGATTGTTTATCTAATATAACTGCTGCATTTTCACCCGTTTCGCCATTTTTTCGCAGCATCCAATAACTCCAGCCATTCAAAGCGCAGCGCGCTGCATCTGCTTGGCGCCACAGAAAATAATCTACTACTTGCGATTTGTTGGCTGCGGAACAAATGCGGCTGTCAAAATTGACAGCAGTTTGGGCGGCGCGAGTGAAAGTTGCACTTGCAATACTGGCAGAAATAGAGACAATTTTTTCTAAGCTGCGGTCAATCGATTTTAGATTTTAGATTTTAGATTTTAGATTGGCCCCACGGATAAATGCGGGGGCTTGAGGATTTTAGATTTTCGAAAAGGGATTGATTCCACGGATAAATCCGGGGGCTTGTACCACCTTTAAAATTCTTTGTCAAATAAATCCCAATCAGGAGGAAACAAAACTGAGATTTCGTCACTTTCGGTATAAGCGTAAATGCCGTCTAGTTCTGACAGGATCGCTTTGGCAGTTTCCACCATTAATTCGTGGAATTTTAAGTCGAAAGGCTTATCAAAACTTGAGGAAGTAAATTTGGAAAAACTGATCCCGTCGGCGCGAATTACTGTGTGAGTTCCCGGCAATAAACGCAGGCTGTGAAAATATTCAAGCTCCCGCATTTTTTTTTCAAATGTCTGATTGTCCATGAATAACTTCCTCTGCGGGCCAGGTTTTTACTTCAAAGGTAAAGTTTTCTGCTATGCGGACCCAAAACAGCCGTGCAAACCCTTCGCCGTAACTAGGCAATACCATTTTTTTTATAGTAGCATAAATTGCTATGTCTGGAACTTGAAATTTGCCCGATCGCTTTTGATTTCGAGCTAAACAGTCGCTGACTGTGGATTCAAAGTAGTAACCGATGATTTGGGCATTATAAGTGCGACCGATATCAATCAGCGGCTTGCGATCGAGAACTTCGGGATTGGTATTGTCAACAGCGACTGAATCACCTGCTTGCAGTGCATTTTCAGTTAACTGAATTTGTCGGCGCGATTTATTTTTATTGTTTCGCATTAAATCTTTGCTGACCAAAACGTGCGTGGCAGCTAAATATTTCCGAAAAAATGTGCTTTTTCCCGATGCTTGCAATCCCATTAAAATGACTAATTCCATGACAGGCTAAACATCCGCCGGATTCAAGTGCATCATTACCCAAGTGGTGTAAGTTCCGATCGGACTCCAAAGTATGTAAGGCAGCAATAACAGGGTGGCAGGCTCCGAAACTTGCAACACGCTTAAAGCTAGGATTACGCTTAAAATAGCACCCGTTCCGCCGATTATTGTGCCGACTTTTAGGCTCCTAAGTTTGCACATAACCGACGTGTAAGACATAGTTACTATTTCTAAAAGCAGGTACAAACCCATTCTCAGCCAAGTCTCCTGAGTTCCTGGTTCTTTTTCCCACACAATCACTGCTGACCAAGCTGCACAAATAAAAATTACTGTCCAAATTAGGGGAATTGCTCTTTCAAATACTAGCCATCTCGGACGCTGCAAGCGGTTGAACCATTGAATGTCGCTGGGCGCGATTATGTTAGCTCCTAGTGCTACTATCAAGGCGACGCCTCCAATTACCATCCAGGATTTAATCATTTTTTTACCTTGGGCGAGGTTGACAGGTTCAATTCAGCAAATATTATCTCTAATTTTGGCGATCGCGCCATCTGTCGCGAGTTATATTAGGTTTGGTCCAGGCTCGAAACCCAACATCAGTTGAAAAGTAATTTAGACTTCTGGGAAACCTCTATTTATTCTCTTCAATTCCCGATCGTAATATAAAAAATGTGAACGAAAGCATCCAGGATACAAGCCCCCGGATTCATGCGTGGGGTCAATGCTTCAATCTAAAATCTAAAATCTAAAATCTAAAATCGATTGACTCTTGCTCCCTCCCCTTCACAAGGGGAGGGTTCGGGTGGGCTTTTCAGTAAATTTGACCAGTAAATTTTACAAAAAGTCTCTTAGTCTTTCAAAAAAATCGGCAACTAGCCGAGCCGATGATGCTGTTCTAATTCTAAACTAGAGTCATTGTCTTTTTTGGGAACCAGAAGCGTATTTTCGCTGCTGGGTTGCAACACAGCTTTAATCACTTGGAGAAAACGGTTAGGCTTTTTAGCTTGACCGTTGAGAGTGCGGCGGTCTTTCACTTTTTGAGAAAGGTGTCGCATCACAGATAAATCGAGTTCATCTATGAAATGGTCTGCGATACGTTCTCCCATTAAATCTATAGCTTCAGCATACTGATCGGTCAGCGTTTCTATGGCATCGTATGCTTCGTCAGCAACTTGACTTGCTACTGTTTTATTTTGGTCGCCTGGTGTCTGGGAATGGGTGCGGCGCCGGTCTAAAAGACTTTGGTAGTCAGCAATGCTCATTCCCAAATTGTAAAGATGGTGGTGAGCGTGATCCATCAAATCTACTTCACTCGGATAGAAGAAACCGCGAGTGCTGTTGATGCCGTGCAGTTTTGCCCAACGCCGCAGATTTGTCTCATCTTGCAGTTGGTATCGCTCCAACATTTGAGCTGTGTTCAGCTCTACTTCTGGCGTAACTTTGAAATCGCTCATCGGTAAATCCTCGCTGGTGAGTAAATAAATAAAATTGAAACTTAGAATCTGTGATTTGCGTACAGTCTGAAAATGACTATCGATCCTTTGACGGCATTCACGGAAGTCTTGCGGGCATTTGCTAGCCGTCGATCGTGCGATCGTGCGATCGAGTCAGAGGATGTCAGAGTAGGGTACTTTTGGGCTTTGTCTCGATCGCATCCGGGAGCAAGCACACTGGGTTAATAATATAGCTGATTTAAGGTTTCAACAACCGTTAAAAATAATAAAGTTTGATTGTTGGGCTTGAATTTTTAGTAAGGTTGAGCTATAATATTCTCAATAACCGTGCAATTAGTAATTTTAGTAGTTGCAAACGAGATTCTTAGTATGCCTGTATACGATTATTTTTGTCCCAAAAACAACCAGCAGTTAGAAGTTTCGCACAGCATGAACCTGGAAGTTTCGACTTGGGGTCAACTGTGCGAGTTGGCTAAGTGCGAACCCGGGGAGACTCCCGCAGATGCTCCGGTACGCCGGCTGCTGAGCGCTCCGAGGTTGATGAAGCCGACATCCGACACCGATTATAAAAATTCGGGTTTCAGCAAGTACGTGAAGCGGGATGAAGGGGTTTATGAAAATGTCACGGCTAAGGATGGTGAAAGCCGTATTGTCAATCGAGATGGCAAGCCGATTAAAGGCTGAGAACCCACAATAATCAAGTTTTCAGTTGAGTGAATTACAGATATTGGGTAGGGACACGGCACTGCCGTGTCCTGTATTTTATCCGATTGACAACTGCTATATTATTCAGATTATATTATGCCGATGCAGACGGAAACAAAACGATCCACCGGACATAATATTATGAGCCAAACCAATCTTTCATTTTTTGTTTTGCTTCTTCTTTAGTATCAGCATTAATGTATACTGAAACAGTAGCTATTGCCGCCAGCAATACTCCCAAATCGTCTGTAAATCCCATGCCGACTAATATATCGGGAATGGCATCCACAGGAGATATAAAATAGGTCAAAGCTCCAACTACAACTCCTTTTGCCCAAGCAGGCACGTTTGGGTTCTGAGCCGTATAATAGAGAATCAAAGCTTTTTCAACTACTTCTCTTCCGGCGGTTAAAGCAAATTTTTTAAGTTTAGTCCAAAAACTTTCATCTGAATAGTTAATTTTGGGGTTGCTGAGGTTTGTTGTGGTTCCTTTTCGGTCGATCAAATCGAGAGGAATGCCCTTAGTTTTAAGCTGGGAAACAGCCGAATTGAAGGATGCTGATGCCTGATTTTTATTAGGGGCGGCCTCCCGTATTTGTTTTATGTCTGCGATGAATTCCTGCATGGCTTGGATTTGCAAGTCGGAAACCGCCAGCAGTTTTTTTGCGGATTGGATAGCCTCGCTTTCTGCGGGATGCAGCGTCTTATTTGCCCCAGCAATGTTAATTAAAAAATACATGACTCCCAAACGCAGCGGTTCTTCTGACTTGCTGAGTGTTTGCAAACACTCGCCCAGTGATGGGGGACTGGCTGTGTAGGAATGGATTTGAGCCTTTGCAGAGTCAGAAAATTTGTCTAAATTTATGGTTTTAAACAACAAATCTAGTTCGTCAATATCAACGGAACCATCGGCGGCTGCGATCGCAAACAAAGAACCATAAAAAGCTAAAAGTTCGCTTTCTGAGGATGTGGCAAAAATATCTCTTTCGGACACGATGCTACTCCGATTGATAACGACGCATTGCATTTTACCACAAAACTCAGCGCGCCATGATTTCAGAAACCGGCAATAATTTGAGAGAGCATGACACAATGGAGAATTTTTTATGAAAGTTGCGATCGTCGGCTGCGGCTATGTGGGTACTGCGACAGCCAAACATTTACGCGGCAAATCTGATTGTACCGTGGCGGTGACAACTACCACGGCGACGCGAGTAGTTGAGTTGGAGGGTGTCGCGCAGCGGGTAGCCGTGCTCAAAGGAAATGACAAAGATGCGATCGCCTCTGTACTGCAAGAACAAGATGCTGTTATGCTGTGCGTCGGTGCCCGCAATCCTCATACTTATCGGGAAACTTATTTAGATACTGCGACAACTTTAGTATCGGTTTTACAGCAGATACCGACAGTAAAGCAGGTTATTTATACGGGTACTTATTCTGTGTATGGCGATCGGCAAGGTGAATTCGTAAATGAAGAATCGCCGATTGCGCCGGCTAATCCAAACGGTGAAATTTTCGCAGAAACAGAAAGGGTTTTATTAGCAGCATCGAGTTCCAATCTTCACGTCTGCATTCTCCGTTTGGGAGGAATTTATGGGCCTGGGCGAGAATTAGTTAAAATCTTTGGAGGCGGGGCTGGGATCACTCGTCCCGGTACGGGGGAAGATGCTACTAATTGGGTGCATCTGGATGATGTTGTTGGGGGGTTAACATTTGCTTTGGAAAATCGATTGCAGGGAATTTACAATTTAGTCGGGGATGTGTCGCTATCCAGTCGGGAATTGCTCGATCGCATTTTTGAAACTCACAATTTGCCTAAAGTTTCTTGGGATGGAAGTCCTAGCGTGCGGCCTTACAATGCTAGGGTGTCGAATCTAAAGATTAAGGAGGCTGGTTATCAGTTTGTTCATCCTGAAATTACGGAGTTTTAAATACAAATCATTTTGTATTTGCTGTCATCGTTTTTGCCACAGATGTCAACTGATTGGGAGTTAAATCATCCTCTGGATTGGCAACTGGGCCCCAGTTTGTATAGCGAGTGGTTCTGCCTGCACGTATTGCCACAAAGGCTCGAATAGATTGCAAGTTACCGCGAGCCATTTCAAAATAAGTGTAGGTGGCTCCCAGCACATAAATTGATTGGTAATTCCTCCGATTCTTGCATTCCCTAAATCCATGGTTTTTACTAAATAAACAGAGACAGTCGTTTGACAAGCTTTGTTATAATAAGAATAAGCTACCGGACCCTTCTCATTGTATTTATAGTTAGTTGCAAATATTGCTAGCTCTGAGGGAGTCATAGCAAAACAAGGAATTGCAGTGGAGAGAAAAACAATTGTAGTAGTTAGTAATTTTTTCATGATGTGAGACCATTTCTATATTTTCTCCTTAACCCAAGTTCTAAAAGATTTTAGCAAAGCCATTTCCCCCATCGTTTGAGTGCGAGTGAAAAACCCAGCCATTTCCGCTGCTGATACAAAGGGAAAAGCAATACTAAAGTCGCGCTCAATATACTCAGTCTCTACCAACTGATAAAATTTCAAAACTCGCCCGTTATACAGCCAGAGTTCTGGGACGCGAAGTGCGGAGTAAATTGCCAACTTATTAACTGAACTGCTGGTAATATCTATTTCAATTGCCAAGTCGGGCCCAGGGGCAGTTTCTAAGTCTATTTCTTGCCTGCCTCTGACTGCTGGTTCACTTTGGATATAATAACAATTGTCAGGTTCTATACCCTTTTTAGCCTGTTCTCCCTTGAGAGTCATTGAGCCAGCACTTTTGATTTCAAGCCCGAGTTCTTCTGCTAAAATGAAAATGAAGCGGTCTGACTGAATCTTGGGATTTTCATGTTCGTATAAAGGACTCATAATTTCCAACATCCCGTTATCATAAGCTATGCGATAACCTCGGCGATTCCCTATTTCTTTGAGCAACGTTTCAAAGGTTGGCCAGCTAATGTTTTCTAGCAGTGTTCTTTGTTCGGCTAAACTTGAAGTAGTAGCAATCATCTCAAAATCTCCTTGAGCTGAGAAAACTCTAGTTTTATTTTACCACAGGCCCAGATACTATCAAAAGGGCGATTTTCTACGGGATAGCTTCGCTTTACGCTCTTTTTTTTCGCGCAGATGCACGCGGGTGAACGCTGATGAACGCGGATGAGAAAAAGGGCGATTGACCGCTAATTGTAAATACACCCTCTTTAAACTTATCTGCTTATACCATTTACAACCGCTGAAACAAATCCATCCGATAGCGTTTGTGATAACGTCGTATATCTATCCAGAATTTTTGTTTGCGCGGATCGCCCAAATGTTTCAAAAACTGTGCAGAGTCTTGGATAAAGGTATCGTGAACTATGTCACCATTCAGGATGAAACTTTCCACTTGAGACCGAAAGTGAACCATCAAGAGATAACCTCCTGGAAGCAACTGGTCAATAATTTTTTGCTTTGTGGTCAGGAGGTCTGGCCTTGTCAAATAATAGCCCACTTCTGAGAATAAAATTAAATCAAACTTCTCAGTTGGGAACTGCTGGGGTATCTGCATCTGCTCAAACCGCACCTGGGGCAAACTGGCGCAGCGTTTCCGCGCTTCCTCTAATCCTACCTCTGAATAATCTACTGAAAGCAGCCTGTCACACTTTTTGGCTAGTTCCTGGGTGAGTACACCGATGGCACATCCGATTTCAAAAGCATTTTTGAATTGGACTTTGGGCAAACACTTGATAGTTGTTCGGAATTTACTGATTTCATAAAAGTTAGACGTGTATGCCCAAGGATCTGAACTTTGGCGGAAGGTTTCATCAAAGAAACTGGATGGTACTGATTCCGGCTGTGAAGGCTTCATGCTGAATCTCTGTAAATTAAATGACCTCTCAATAAATATACTACAAAAAAAACCGATCGAGGATTTACACAAAAATTGAAACTTTACACTATCTGTACATTGGATGTGGGGAGTGCAACACTACGGATAGAGTCTTTGCGTAAGCCCTGTCACTCTCTTGTCACTAATTAGTCACAGGTATCGCGCCTCAACCACCCTACA
>NZ_JAUBVJ010000076.1:30797-38496 GCF_036702785.1 Microcoleus sp. AR_TQ3_B6
TTCATCCGCGTTCATCCGTGTTCATCTGCCTTCATCTGCGGTCAAAAAAAAGGGCGAGCGCTGCTAACTTTCTACCCGCCCAAAATCACCAACAAAATTACCCCATAATCCCAGCAAAAAAGTCGATCGTCTCTTTCAAAGCTTTCACAAACACATCAATCTCCTCCCGAGTATTGTAAAAATACAAACTCGCCCGCGCCGTCGATGAAATATTCAAATAGCGGTGCAAAGCTTGCGTGCAGTGATGCCCGGAACGAATCGCGACTCCCTCCTGATCTAACATGGTAGACAAGTCTTGAGGGTGAATTTCTCCCGCAGTAAATGCCGCCAAAGCTGCCCTACCTTCGCCGTTGCTGTCTGGCTGCGGTCCGTAGATTTTAATCTCTGGAATTTGCCGCAATTGTTGGAACATATAAGCAGTCAATTCTGCTTCGCAAGCATGAATCTTATCCATGCCAATGTTACTAAGATAATCGACTGCTGCACCGAGGGCGATCGCCTCGCCGATTGCAGGGGTACCGGCCTCAAATTTGTGCGGCAAATCGGCATAGGTGGAATAATCGAGAAACACGTCAGCAATCATCTCGCCGCCGCCGAAAAACGGAGGCATTTCTCTCAGCAAGTCCAGTTTACCGTACAGAAAACCGATGCCAGTCGGAGCGCACATTTTGTGACCGGAAGCAACCAGCCAATCGCAATCTATTGCTTGTACGTCTACTATCATGTGCGGCACGCTTTGGCAAGCATCAATTAAAACTCTTGCGCCGAAACTGTGGGCAATTTTGCAGATTTCTTTGACTGGACTGATGCAGCCCAAAGTATTAGAAACGTGAACGGTTGACACCAATTTAGTTTTATGGGAAATCAGCGTTTTAAACTGTTCCACATCAAACTCGTTAGTTTCCGTTAACTCCACAAACTTCAGCACCGCACCGGTTCTTTGAGCAATCATTTGCCAGGGAACGAGATTGCTGTGGTGTTCCATTACCGAAAGGATAATTTCATCTCCGGCTTGCAGATTGCTCAAACCCCAAGAATAAGCAACCAAATTAATCGCTTCGGTGGCGTTGCGAGTGTAAACAATTTCTTGCCGCGACGCGGCATTGACAAACGCCGCAACTTTGTCTCTAGCACCTTCGTAAGCATCAGTCGCTTTGGCGCTGAGAGTGTGAGCGCCGCGGTGTACGTTTGCATTGTATTGTCCGTAGTAATCGCGCCAAGCGTTGAGCACAGCTAGGGGTTTTTGAGAAGTAGCTGCATTGTCTAAATAAACTAGCGGTTTGCCATTTACTTTTTCATTCAAAATAGGGAAGTCGCCGCGAACTTTTGATGCAAGTGTTTTTTCTTGAATAAGTGTCATATTTTTTGAAGTTAGTGATTTGTCGTTGGGTGGAGGCGGGTTGACGAGATTGTTGGTTTTAGGCAATTATTATTCGTGAAACCCGCCCCTACAGGCTGTTAAAAATGGTGCAAGATATGGTAGGGACACAGCACTGCTGTGTCCTCTGTGTCCTCATCTTTATGAGTTATCCTTGGATAGCCACGCAGGTAGAAAGCATTTTCGCCACGCCAATAATTGGCAACAGATTGAGGATTTCGGCTGCAAAAGCATCGATTAGCAAATAGCGGCTTCTTTCTAAATCCAAACCGCGACTTTGCAAGTAGAAAAGTTCATCATCTTCTAATTGACTGACAGTTGCACCGTGGGAACATTTAACGTTGTCGGCGACAATTTCCAACTGCGGTTTAGTGTCTACGCGAGCTCTCGGCGACAGCAACAAATTCCGGCTCAATTGCCCGGCATCTGTCAATTGTGCGGCTTTGCGAACGAAAACTTTGCCGTTAAATACAGCGCGAGCTTTGTTGCCGACAATGCACTTGTGCAATTGGCGACTTGTACCGTGAGGGTGATTGAAATCGATTAAACTGTGAGTGTCCGCCAACTGTTCCCCAAAGGCTACGCTTAAGCCGTTTAAAGTTGTTTCAGTGGCTTCGCCGCGCTGAAAAACTTCTAAATTGTGCCGCGATATTTTGCCTCCCAAGTTGATAGCATGGCAAGTGTAACGGCTATTACGAGATTGCTCGATCGCACTTTTGCCGATATGAACAACCTCTCCACCTTCCCGCTGCAGCCGAACGTGATTCACAGTGGCGTTTTCGCCGACAACAACATCCGTTACAGCATTAGTAAACGCTGGTCCATTACCGATAGTTGCGTAATCCTCAATCAGCGTGACATTGCTTCCAGGCTCAGCTATGACCGAGCAGTGCGGCTGGCACATCGTGCCAGAGGCACCGGGCGCTGTCAGGAACAGCAAGTGAATCGGAAGGTCGATCGACATATTGGCCGGCACGAACACCACCGCAGAATCCGCCAAACCCGCAGTATTCAGCGCGGTAAACACCTCGGTTTGCTGTCTGTGCTTGCTCAAAACATCACTGATGCGCCCTTGATATTTTTTGGGTACATTGGATAGATTACCTGCGTAAAAGTCGAGCGGCAAATTCGGCAAAACCAACGACTCCACCGTGGACAAATCCGGCGCATAAAAACCGTTGACAAATACCAATCTTAATGGTAAGTCCTCCCGATTTTTCACTGGCATAATGATATCAGCCAGCTTAACTTTTGACTGATTGCTCTGGGGTATATGAAAAGGAATTTGCAACACCGACGACAAATCAGTAAAGCGCCATTCTTCATCCCTCACCGTCGGAAAAGTTGAAGAAAGCACGTATTCCATCGCCGCATCCCGCAAATCCTGCAACCCGTAAGCAGAACTTTCCTTATTAGCTGCGCCCAACTTGCCGCACTGATTCACCAAATCAGTCAAAAACATTTCCCTACTAACAACTTGCGTATTCATCATCGCGCGCCTACTCCTGCTGCTTCCTCTTCCCCAACCCAGTCATAACCGCGCTCTTCCAATTCCAGCGCCAACTCTTTCGGACCAGTCGCGATAATTCTTCCGCCTTCCATGACGTGAATAAAATCAGGAATAATGTAATTCAGCAACCGCTGATAGTGAGTAATCACCAACATCGAATTTTCAGCATTTGACAACTGATTCACACCGCCGGCGACAATCTTGAGAGCATCGATATCCAAACCCGAATCAGTCTCGTCCAAAATAGCTAACTTCGGTTCCAACAGCGCCATTTGCAAAATTTCATTCCGCTTTTTCTCGCCACCGGAAAAACCCTCATTAACGCTGCGTCCCAAGAAAGAATCATTCATCTTGACAATATCCAGCTTTTCCTCGATCAAATCTTGGAAATCAAAAGCATCCAATTCTTCCAAGCCGCGATGTTTGCGGTGAGAATTGTAAGCCACGCGCAAGAAATCCAGATTGCTAACGCCGGGAATTTCTAAAGGATATTGGAAAGCTAGGAACACGCCAGCTAAAGAGCGTTCTTCCGGCGCTAATGCCAGCAAATTTTGACCCATAAAAGTAACTTCTCCGCCCGTTACCGTATAAGCAGGATGGCCGGCTAATATCTTGGATAAAGTGCTTTTACCCGAACCGTTGGGGCCCATAATCGCGTGAATTTCACCCGATTTTATTTCCAGATTCAAACCCTTCAGGATTTGGGTATCTTCGACATCCGCAGTTAAATCGCGGACGGATAGCACCACTTGACTATTTTCTACAATCATCTATTTTTGTCCTTTTCCTCAATGCACTTTACAGTTTTTTTTCTCGTTCCTAGGCTCAGCCTAGGAATGCGTGTCGCGAGGCTCTGCCTCGTTGTAAACGGGAGAGAGAAATGTGAGGCAGAGCCTCTAGATATGCGTTACCAGGCAGAGCCTGGTAACGAGGGTTTCTTGCCCGCCCAAATGTTTTCTTCCTTCTTCCTTCTTCCTTCTTCCTTCTTCCTTCTTCCTTCTTCCTTCTTCCTTCTACCCGACACTTCCTTCCAGCTTCAGACTCAACAGCTTATCAGCTTCCGCCGCAAATTCCATCGGTAACTGATTGAAAACATCTTTACAGAAACCGCTAATCATCATCGAAATAGCATTTTCTGCGGAAATTCCCCGCTGTGCGAAGAAGAACAATTGTTCTTCCCCTATTTTAGAAGTAGAAGCTTCGTGTTCCACTTTAGCAGTGTGGTTCTGCACTTGAATATAAGGGAAAGTATTCGCTTGAGCGTTATCCCCAATCAGCATGGAATCGCACTGAGAGTAATTGCGAGAGCCTTTAGCATTCGGCCCCATTTTCACCAAACCGCGATAGCTGTTGGATGAATTTCCGGCTGAAATTCCCTTAGAAATAATCGTGCTGCGAGTATTTTTACCAATGTGGATCATTTTGGTGCCGGTGTCAGCTTGCTGCTTGTTATTTGTCAGCGCTACTGAGTAGAATTCACCCACTGAGTTGTCGCCGACTAACACGCAACTGGGATATTTCCAAGTAATCGCGGAACCGGTTTCTACTTGTGTCCAAGAAATCTTAGAATTGACTCCTTGACACAAACCCCGTTTCGTCACGAAGTTGTAAATGCCGCCTTTGCCGTTGGCGTCGCCGGCGTACCAGTTTTGCACTGTGGAGTATTTGATATCCGCATTGTCCATTGTTACCAATTCCACGACGGCGGCGTGCAGTTGATTGGTGTCAAACATCGGCGCGGTGCAGCCTTCTAGGTAAGACACAGAACTGTTTTCTTCTGCGACAATTAGGGTGCGCTCGAACTGGCCGGAATCTCCGTTGTTGATGCGGAAATAGGTTGACAGTTCCATCGGGCATTTTACGCCTTTGGGGATGTAAACAAAGGAACCGTCGCTGAATACGGCTGAGTTTAGGGCTGCGAAAAAGTTGTCGCCGACTGGTACGACGCTGCCAAGATATTTTTCTATTAGTTCGGGATAATCTTTGACGGCTTCTGAGATGGAACAGAAAATAACGCCATCTTTGGCTAACTTTTCTCTAAATGTTGTGGCAATTGAAACGCTGTCGAAAACGGCATCGACGGCGACATTTCCGAGCCGTTTTTGTTCGGAGAGGGGAATGCCGAGTTTCTCGAAGGTTTCTAGCAGTGTCGGGTCTACTTCGTCCAAACTGTTGAGCTTTTTGGGCTTTTGTTTGGGGGCGGAGTAGTAGATAATTTGTTGGTAGTCGATCGCGGGATAGTTGACGTGGGGCCAAGTGGGCTCGGTCATTGTCAGCCACTTGCGGTATGCTTTGAGGCGGAATTTCAGCATGAATTCCGGTTCGTTTTTCTTGGCGGAAATCAGGCGGACTACATCTTCGCTTAAGCCGCGGGGGATGGTGTCTGATTCGATGTCGGTGACGAAACCGTATTTGTAGGGCTGGTTGACTAGGGTTGTGACTGTAGAGCTCATTATTTTGCGCTTTCGAGTGTTCTGGATAAGTCTCTCAAAGATGGCAGACGCTGAACTGTCCGGGGCCCGGCGAGTTCTGGGGGCTGCTCTAGGAAGTTAAACAACTGGTTTGTTGCTTTAGTATATTTTAAGCTACATTAACAACAGTGATATTGTCAAAGTGCAATAAATATTTTTTTGTGAAGATGATGGAGACTACTCAGCAGACTTCCACGAAACAAGACATCCTGCAATATTTGCTCAAGGGGGGTCAAGGGACGGCTCTTGAGTTAGCAGAGTCTTTGGATATCAGCCCGCAGGCGATTCGCCGTCACTTGAAGGATTTGGAAGCGGAGGGGCTGATTCAGTATCAGTCGGTTCAGGCTGGTATGGGGCGTCCTCAGCACATTTATGAGCTTACCAGTCAGGGGCGCGATCGATTCCCGAATCGTTACGGTGATTTTGCTGTCTCTTTTCTGGATACGTTGGCGGAAACCGTCGGCCGCGAGCAAGTGATTACTATCTTGCGAAAACAGTGGCAGCGCAAGGCGATGGAGTATCGGCGGCTGGTGGGTGCGGGTTCGCTGCAAGAAAGGGTGACTAAGTTAATGGAACTCCGCAGGGCTGAAGGTTATATGGCTGAGTGTTATCCTGTAGAATCTGTAGAGGTTGGGATCTGCGATCGCACTGGTTTGGGCGATCGATTTGTGTTGATGGAACACAACTGCGCGATTTCTAATGTTGCTGAAACTTTTCCGAGTGTCTGCGGTAATGAGTTGGAAATGTTTGCAGCGGTTTTGCCGGATTGTATTGTGGAGCGGACTCACTGGATTATAAATGGGGAACACCGCTGCGGTTATTTGATTGCAAGAAGGAAGGAAGAAGGAAGAAGGAAGAAGGAAGAAGGAAGAAGGAAGAAGGAAGAAGGATGAGGGAAGGCACTACACGGATTTTGACACGGATACACGGATGGGTGTTTTTACTAATTACCAATTACCGACAGCACTACAGGGATTTTGACACGGATACACGGATGGGTATTTTTTGCTTTTACCAATTACCGACAGCACTACAGGGATTTTGACACGGATACACGGATGGGTGTTTTTACCAATTACCGATTACCAATAACAAATAACAAATAACAAGTAACTAATAACTATGGAACCGCTAGCAGATTTTTTAAAGCCGGAAGAGTGTGCGGAAGTTGATATGGCGCTGCTGTCGTCGAAGGAAAAGTTTTCGGCGCGGGTGGCAATTTATGCTTTGAGGGTGCTCAAGCAAATTGCTGGGGAGACTGCCAAGCCGGTGGCTGAGGTGACTAATGGGCAGGTGATGGATTGGATTAAGAATGATGAGAGTATTAAAGGGTCGATCGAACTTGATGCTAGTTTTGAAAACTTTTTTACGAATTTGGTTGTGGCGTCTTTGCGGCCGTTGAGGCAAATTGCGACAGAAGCCGAGAACCCGATCGAACAATTAACAGTTAAGCAGGTCGTGGCGTGGTTTGTGAAGGACGGGAAGATTCGCAGAGAACAGGGAACCGAGGCGGCTTTTTTGGATTTGTGAGTTAAAGGTCGATCGACCACACTCCCAAATAATACGTCAAACTCGGCTATTGGGGGGGGTTTCGGGCGATCGAAAAAAAGTTTTGACTTTGGGGTTGACAGACAGGGGAAAAGTTGATAAGGTAATTAAGTCGAGCGAAACAGATGCAGTGCATCCAGCTTAACGCAGACACAGGATTAAAAGTTTGAAAAGCTTTCCTGGTGCTTATGATGTAATGGAACCACTCCGATCCATCCCGAACTCGGTTGTTAAACGTTGCTATGGCGAAGATACTCGGCGGGTCACTGCCCGGTAAAATAGCTCAGTGCCAGGTTAATAATAAATTAAAGCCCTTTTCCCGCAACAACGGAAAAGGGCTTTAGTTTTTTGGGGAGTTATGAGTCATCTACCGAAAAGCTCGTCTAGGGCCCGGAGGATGCCTAACCCCTACTCCCCACAAGAATTGTTAGAGATGTCTTTGGTGCGAGTTTTGTAGAAATATCAATATTTGCAGCCAGCAGGAGATTTAGGGTCGATCAAACTTGATGCTAGGAAGGAAAACTTTTTAGGAATAGGGTGGTGGCGTCTTTGCGGCATGAGAGGCAAATTGCTGCAGAAGCCTTCAGGGCGATGGAACAATTAACAGTTAAGCAGGTTGTGGCGTGGTTTGGGAAGGACGGGAAGATTCCCACAAAACAGGGAACCGAGGCGGCGTTTTTGGATTTGTGAGTTAAAGGTCGATCGGCAACACTGGCAAATAATACGTCAAACTCGGCTATTGGGGGGGGTTTCGGGCGATCGAAAAAAAGTTTTGACTTTGGGGTTGACAGA